>NZ_AP014612.1:1500000-1800000 GCF_002355215.1 Streptococcus troglodytae | reverse complement strand
AGTTGAGCAGATAAATCGTATCTTGGAAGCTGGTGTATATCAGCTGTCACCGTTAATCGCAATTTACTGCATCAGGTCTTGACTATTTTTTGATAATTAGCCTTCGGTGGTCGGCACGCAAGCAACTGACTTTATGTTTCATTGCTAAAATTGGAGTTTGTAACCTCCAATTTTGCCAGTATCGTTAGTCATTAACATTAACGATACTGTGACCACAGCGGCGACTGACGCTATTCCCATTATTTTTAGGGAATAAAGTCGCCCTTGGTATTGCGATGTGGTAAAAGTAGAATGGAATTGCCTTGGATTTCTAAAATACTTCATGGACTATTTGATCTTCTGCCCCTCACTACTTAAGGAAAACAAAAGAATAGTTAGTTTCCGAGTAAGTTTATAAAATAAAGAAGAAACAATCTGAGACTGATGTCTTGGATTGTTTTATAATTACCAGTAATATAATTGACATTTAATAGATATAATAATATAATATTAACGTAAATATTCAGAAAAATAAGAGGTTTTTTTTTTATGAAAAAAAGAAAAGTTTTATCAGCTATTATTGTAACAATCGTTTTATTTACCAGTATTGCAATAGTTCTGATTCCCCATAATGTTTATGCTAAAGTATCAAAAAACGCTTCTTTAGTTTCCTCAACAAGTGTTGCGGCATCATCCCAATTTAATTTTCAATTAGTAGAAATAAAACATTCAAACTTATTGCTAAAGTCAAAGAAAGCGAAGTCTAAATTTGAACCTAAAGATAGTTTAGATTCAACAATTGAAAAGATTAAAACTTATGAAGACTATTTAACAATGTATCAATTTATTGTAAATGAATATATTACAAATTATGAAGCAGTTGTAACACAATATGGCTTGGGAGATGCTGAAAGTTACAAGTCAATAAGACAAGGAATAGTGGATAGTGTTAAAGAGCAAAAAAAGCAATATGGAATAATGAAAAAAGCTACTATTATTGGAAAAAGTGATTTAATACAATTTTTAAAAGATTATCGTGATAAATTGAAAGAGTTTATTAATCAAATGTCTCAAGGATTGCAATAAGAAAGTCTTGATGTTTATTTTTACTTTCTTTATCAGGAAAATATATAATAAAAACTCGTTTATCTAAATTGCAAGGATGTAGGTTAGAGAAGCGGTCAATTCTCACATGATAAAAGTTGACATTGAAGACTAATAAACTATTATTAAGGAGTATAAAGAAATGAGGTCACAGAAAGAAGAAAGAAAAGTTTTGCTGATTTTAGCTTTGGTTTTTGGAGTGATAGTATTGGCTACATCTTGGATGCCTTTTATCAATAATGCTTCAGGAGTATTAGCATTGGTTGCTTTCCTTTTAGGGATTATTGCTTTAATTGTAAATCGTAAAAATAAAAAAATGTTAACGTTAATTTCGGTAGCAATTTCTGTCATTTCTTTTGTTATCGTTTTGATATCGCAACCTATTTACGGTGCGGTTTTAAATGATGCTAGTGACTCCTATAAAGGTTCTACTGCTAAGGTAAGCAGCTCTAAAAAGAAAAAACTCACGAATCTCGAAACTTTAAATGCTTTGGCTAAAAAATCAAAATCTACAAATGAGCTTTATGTTACTGATAAAATTAAAGTCGGACAAGATGGTGATGTTATGCCTGGAATTTATGATTTGCAAATTACGGGGGGCAGCGGAAATATAACAGGAGAGCGTTCATCAACTTTTTCCGGTCTATACATTAATTGGCTAGGCTCTTCTCTGGATAGCGGTAACATTGAATACCCATCGACAATTAGAGTTGTTCTTTTTGAAGGCGATACTCTGGAATTTACTGATATCTCAAAGGTAAAATTTACAGCTGTTTCAAGTACTGTGAAAAACAAT
The DNA here is from genome assembly GCF_002355215.1 of Streptococcus troglodytae. Classification (NCBI taxonomy): domain Bacteria; kingdom Bacillati; phylum Bacillota; class Bacilli; order Lactobacillales; family Streptococcaceae; genus Streptococcus; species Streptococcus troglodytae. The sequence continues at coordinate 1,798,121 of NZ_AP014612.1, read as the reverse complement.
AATAAATTAGGAATTGGTAACTATGTAGTTGGACGTGATATTGAACCGGGGACCTATAAGTTAGACACTAATGCGACAATGGACCCTGAATTTGAAAATCTAGGGTGGGAAATTTCCATATATAATATAGATACAGATAATTCCAAAGAGCAGAATTATAATCCCGGTAACACAGATGTTGTTGTGAAACTTAAAGAAGGTGAGATTATTACGACTAACTTTTATAATACTCAGTATGATGCTTCTGGTGACACAGCTAAATTGATTTTTACTGAAGTTAAGCAGTAAGAATAAAAAAATATGACCTTGTGTAGCTGCTAGAGGTCATTTTTTCTTTCCCTCTAGCCAAACCACAATTTTTTGCTATAATAATAACTAACGACTTTTGAATGGGAGAATACATATATGACTGCACAAAAAATGTCTGCGCAAGAGATCATTGCTTTCATCGGCAATTCTGAAAAGAAGACTAATGTCAAAGTGACTTTTGAAGGAGCCTTAGCTGCGGCTCTTCCTGAAAATGTGGTGAAACTGGGCAATGTCCTCTTTGGTGACTGGAAGGACATTGAGCCGCTTTTAGCTAATTTGACAGAAAATAAAGACTATGTGGTAGAGCAAGATGGGCGTAATTCTGCTGTGCCCTTGCTAGATAAACGCAACATCAATGCTCGTATTGAGCCGGGTGCCATCATTCGTGACCAAGTGACCATTGAAGATAATGCTGTGGTCATGATGGGGGCTATTATCAATATCGGTGCTGAAATTGGTGAAGGAACCATGATTGATATGGGAGCTATCCTTGGTGGTCGTGCAACTGTTGGTAAGAACAGCCACATCGGTGCAGGTGCAGTACTTGCTGGTGTCATTGAGCCCGCTTCTGCAGAACCCGTTCGTATTGGAGACAATGTTCTGGTTGGTGCCAATGCGGTTATTATTGAAGGGGTTCAAGTGGGCAATGGTTCGGTTGTTGCAGCAGGGGCTATTGTGACTCAAGATGTCCCTGACAATGTCGTGGTAGCTGGTGTGCCTGCGCGTGTTATCAAAGAAATTGATGAAAAAACGCAGCAAAAGACAGCTTTAGAAGATGCTCTTCGTAACCTCTAAGCGTTAAGACAGGCTTTGTCGCAGCTCTGCCAAGGGACTAAATTTTTCATAGTTGGATGGCTTAGGAAATTTAGTCAACTAAGACTAGTGCGTCCATTTACTCTGAGACTTTGCTATTTTCGGATTGCCTAAGATCAGTTATACCTGTACCTTGGTTCTTAGTTTCAAAGCAAATATTCTGACTTAATACTGTTTTAACAGCTCTGCTGCGAGCGTAGCGATCATAAACGATGTGTCATACCACGGCGTGATACATCAAAAAAGTATCTAAAAGCTTGAGTAAGACTCAAGCTTTTACAAAGGGAAAATTCAAATGACTTTAGATTTAATCAAAATTCGTCGTGATTTGCACCAAATTCCAGAGATTGGTCTGGAAGAATTTAAAACGCAAACTTATCTCTTGAAACGTATTGCTGAAATCACCAATGGGAAAGACTTTGTTGAGCAGAAGACTTGGCGTACAGGGATTTTAGTCTTTTTAAAAGGTTCTCATCCTCAAAAAACAATCGGTTGGCGTACCGATATTGATGCGCTTCCTGTCGTTGAAGAAACAGGACTTGCTTTTGCCAGTCAGCATGAAGGGCGTATGCATGCCTGCGGTCATGATATGCATATGACCATTGCTCTTGGCTTACTTGATAGAATGGTACAAGTACAGCCTAAAAATAATTTACTCTTTCTTTTTCAGCCGGCAGAAGAAAATGAAGCAGGTGGTATGCTCATGTATGAAGATGGCGCCTTTGGTAATTGGCAGCCTGACGAATTCTATGGTTTGCATGTCCGCCCAGATTTTAAAGTTGGTGATATTGCAACGAATACATCTACCTTATTTGCTGGGACTTGTGAAGTTTTCATCACTTTCAAAGGTAAAGGCGGTCATGCTGCTTTTCCTCATAATGCCAATGATGCCCTTGTAGCTGCTTCTTACTTTATTACACAAGTTCAAACTATTGTCAGTCGTAATGTTGATCCCATTGAGGGCGGAGTTGTGACCTTTGGTTCTATGCATGCTGGGACAACCAATAATGTTATTGCTGAAACAGCTACCTTACATGGAACCATCCGCACCCTGACTCAGGACATGAGTCTTTTGATTCAAAAGCGGGTGCGGGAAATGGCTCGAGGAATTGCAACTTCTTTTGGTTTAGAAGTAGATGTTACACTCAAACAAGGTGGCTATTTGCCAGTTGAAAATGATTCTCAATTGGCTAAACAATTGATGACTTATTTTGAAAATGCGTCTGCTGTCAATTTGATAGACTGTTTACCGGCTATGACTGGTGAAGATTTTGGCTATCTGCTCAATAAAATCCCCGGTGTTATGTTCTGGCTGGGGGTTGACACACCTTATGCACTTCATCATCCTAAGATGAGTCCCAAGGAAGAAGCGCTGTCATTTGCAGTTGATAATATCAGTGGCTTCTTGAAGACTAGAACGAATTAAAAAGAGCCTGAAGAAAAGTTTAAAATAGAAAAGACTTAAGACAAACCTATTTTTTATAATAAAAAATTTTTAAGCTCTGCAAATTTCAATTTTAATTTTCTTATTTGCGAGCGAAGCGAGCTCTAAACGAGATTTTCCGCCGTGATAAAAGTGCCTGAAACTTTAAAGTTTCAGGCACTCGGAAGATTTGAGACCTTAGGCTCAATTTCTAACTGAACACGAGCTACGGACGGCTGCAAAAAGATAAACATACCCTAGACGCAAGCGTCGTCGGCTAGTTTCCTATTTTGCTCTTGTTCGCTTAACGCCCTTTGTATCTTGGTTTAGGTTGAGCCATAGGAAAACGAAAGTTTCCTCATCGCTACCGTCCGTATCATCCAAGGAAAGTCTCAAAAGAAGACTTTTTCTACATTCTCAGACTTAAAAGACCAAGTTATTAATAACTTGGTCTTAAGTCTTTTCTATTGTTTCTAGTCACTTAATTTTGACTAGAAACAGAGTTTTTGCTTTTGTTAAAAAACTAGAAAAATTTTTACACACTTAGCCTGCTTGTGAACAAGCATCTGCAGAACCATATGCTAATAAACCTCCAGCAGCACCACCAATTAGGGTAGCTCCAGCAATAGCAGCTCCTGCTCCCCAGCCAATTGGCCCACCAAGGGCAGCCACTGTACCAGCTGTTGCAAGGCCTGCTGTTAGACCTCCGCCAAGTGCACCACCTTCTGAAGCTGCTAAACAGCGTCCATAATCTTTGTACTCCCCACCATGAATTGTCGTAAGTTTTTTCGCATCCAAGTTTTCAAATTGTTCAAATGCTAAAGTATTCATTATAGCCTCCATTAAAAAATTTTTATATCCCTTAAATTAAGAAGTATTACTTAATTAGTTAGATACATTTTTTATTTTAAAAGATTTTAAATGAAATTCAAGAGGAGAAGTGCATTGTCGGAGAAGGTTAATTACTCTGTAAACAATTTGATAATTTTCTTGAATTTCATATATTTAAATTGATTTTTTATTTCAATGATAATTCTTATTTTCGATGGCTTATCGGCAATGAATATTATAAAACTTTTTAATTCACAGAGGCCTCTTGAAAATTATCTCTAGAATTTCTTTTTAAAAGGAAAAAGGGAAGGGCATCCAATTTTCATTGAATGCCCAGGAGATTTATGAAAAAGGGGAAATAAAATAGGGAAGTTTATCTCCCCAACCACTTGGGGAAGTGGTTGTTTTAGGATGATTAAAGTATATATGAGAAACCTTAAAGAAACCTTAAAGTAAAATATTTATTTTATTAGAATAAGAACCCTTTTGTTACAAGCTTTTTTAATGTTTTATGGCTTTTTGGCTGCTTATTTCCTTAAAAATTCTTTTTGTGTTTAAGCATAGGAAAAAAATCTTAATCGTGTTATGATAGTAACATGATGAAAAAGGACTATCGTACTCAAGTCATTGAAGATTTGAAAAAACAAGATAAAGCCAAAAAAGTGCTCAGAGATGAGCAACTTTTGGAGGAACTTATTCAATTAGAGGCTTATCAAAAAGCACATGTTATTGCAACTTATTTAGCGTTTGCATTTGAATTTGATACATCCTTATTGATTAAGCAAGCTCAAAGAGATAATAAAGGCATAGTTGTTCCTAAAACCTATCCTCAAGGAAAAATGATTTTTGTTGCCTATGATGAAGCAGATTTACAAATTACTAAATTTGGCCTCAAGGAACCAAGGAGTGAGCAAGCTCTTGAAAAATCAGCTATTGATCTCATCCATGTTCCGGGGCTTGCCTTTAACAATAAAGGCTACCGTATAGGTTTTGGTGCGGGATATTATGATCAATACTTGGCAGATTTTCAGGGTGATACAGTCAGCACAATTTATTCTTTTCAACAGTTCACTTTTGAGCCTAGTTCTTTTGACATTCCAGTAAAGGAGGTGTTGGTCAGTGGAGACCTTTAAAAAATATCCTGCAACTTCTTTTTTAGTCTTGCTAACGACTCTTGTTTTTTTAACAATGCAAGTTGTTTATTTTGGACAAGCGAATACCACCTTAGCTGTTTTTAATTTTGGTGGGATGTATGGTGACTTGGTTATTCACAATCCCAATCAGCTTTGGCGTTTGGTCACTCCAATTTTTGTTCATATCGGCTGGGAACATTTCTTATTTAATAGTTTAGCACTTTATTTTGTCGGTCAATTGGCAGAAAATATTTGGGGCTCGTGGCGATTTCTTCTCCTGTACCTTTTGTCAGGGATTATGGGGAATCTTTTTACGCTTTATTTGACTCCAAATGTAGTTGCAGCAGGTGCTTCAACTTCTTTGTTTGGGCTTTTTGCGGCGATTGTTGTCCTAGGTTATTTTGGGCATAACCCATATTTAAAACAGCTGGGACGCAGCTATCAAGCTTTAATTGTGGTTAATCTTATTTTTAATCTTTTTATGCCTGATATTAGTATTGCAGGGCATCTAGGAGGGATTATTGGTGGGATTTGCTCTGCTTTTATATTGCCTAGTTTTGCTGAAGGAAAGCTTTTCTCTCTTAGGCAACGCTTGCCCATTTTAATTTTGTATTTAGGCCTTGCTTTTGGGATCCTTTATCTAGCCTTTAATAAATAGTTGCCATAATAAAAACTCGGTTTAATCCGAGTTTTTTTGAGTCGATTTTTGGTCTAATTTTTTACCAAGTTCAATAATATAAGCTTTTAAATCTTCTTTAACTTGTGGATGTTTAAGTGCATAATCAATTGAAGTCTTCATGAAACCAAATTTATCACCAACATCATAACGTTTTCCTTTAAATTCACGTGCAAAAACACGTTGTGTTTTATTAAGAGTATCAATGGCATCTGTTAATTGAACTTCATTGCCAGCACCGGGTTCTTGTGTTTCAAGAATCGTAAAAATTTCCGGAGTCAATAAGTAACGACCAATGATAGCTAGATTGCTAGGCGCTTCTTTAGGAGCAGGTTTTTCAACAAAAGTATCAACACTGTAAAGGCCACTAACTCCTTCTCCTTGAGGAGCAATTACACCGTAGGCAGAAACATCTTCATGTGGAACCTCCATGACTGCAATTGTTGAGGCATGCGTTTCTTCGTAATCGTTCATAAGTTGACGTGTCAAAGGAACAGCCTTGTCATCTGTAATATCCATCAAATCATCACCGAGCATAACAACGAAAGGTTCATTACCTACAAAGGCTTTAGCCTGAAGAACAGCATCACCTAACCCGCGTGGATGGCTTTGACGGATAAAATGGAGATTAATTGCAGTAGTATCATTAACGAGCTTAAGTAAATCTGTTTTGCCTTTTTGTTCAAGATTGTACTCAAGTTCAAAATTTGAATCAAAATGATCTTCAATAGAACGTTTTGATTTACCTGTAACCACTAGGATGTCTTCAATTCCTGATTTTAAAGCTTCTTCAACGATAAATTGAATGGTTGGCTTATCAACAATTGGCAGCATTTCTTTGGCAAGAGCCTTGGTAGCAGGAAGAAAACGTGTTCCTAAACCTGCCGCAGGGATGACAGCTTTTCTGACTTTTTTACTTGGCATATTATTTACTCCATTCATTTTCCGCTCTAAACTCATTTGACATCATAGAAGTGATAGCTTCTTTAATATTTTTGCCTTCATAAATTGACTGATAAATAGCACAGGTAATTGGCATATAGACGTTGAGTTCTCGAGAAAGTTCGTAGGCGACCTTTGTTGTGGAAATTCCTTCAATAACCATTCCCATATTTCTTTCAATGTCTTCCAATTTTTCTCCGCGCCCCAGAGCATCTCCAGCCCGCCAGTTACGTGAATAGATAGAAGTTCCAGTAACAATCAAATCTCCGACACCAGACAGACCGCTGTAAGTAAGTGGATCAGCTCCAAGCTTGACGCCTAAACGTGTAATTTCGGCTAGACCCCGTGTGATAACAGCTGCTTTAGCATTATCACCATATCCCATTCCATGGAGCGCTCCTGCTCCAACAGCAATGATATTTTTCAGGGCACCAGCAGTTTCCACACCAATAACATCAGGATTGGTGTAAAGACGAAAATAGTTGTTGCTAAAGAGCTTTTGAACGTACTTGGCGGCTTCTAAATCTTTGGAAGCCGCTGTAATCAGGGTAATATCGCGCACGATGGTTTCCTCAGCATGGCTGGGTCCGGAAACAACAACGATGTCGCTGCGAAGCCGGCTTGGAATTTCTTCTTCAAGAATGACAGATAAGCGTTCGTGAGTGCCCGGTTCCAAGCCTTTAGAAGCGTGCATAACAACCGTTTTGTGATCAAGAATTTCTGCAACTTGCTTGGCCACCAAGCGTGTTACTTTAGTTGGAACAACAAAAAGGACAGCATCAATATCCTTGAGAGCATCCTCTAAATCGTGATAAGCTTTAATTTTTTCATCTAGGACGACATCCTTAAAATAACGCTTGTTGGTATGTTGTTCATTAATTTCATCAAGCTGTTCAGGAATATTTCCCCAGATACGTACTTCATGACCATTGTCGTTAAGAACTTGGGATAAGGCGGTTCCCCAAGAACCAGGACCTAATACGGCAATTTTTGTCTGATCATTTTTTTCTCCTGTTTGTTTATAAAAAGTTAATTTTATTATATCATAAAGGTAATTCATTGTCTGAAATTAATTAATAGAGGCGTCTTATTTTGAGAGATTGAGCCACTCTGTCTTGTCAGTAAAAAATCTAATTGAGAATTCTAATTTCTTTAATTATAAAGACAAAAAGCAAAAATGAACTTTTTGCTTTTGCTTTACGAATAATTTATAATAGAGAGGAAATGAACGGTTTTAGCTTAATTGGTTACGTTGCTGATACAATAGAACATTGTTCCAGAAAGATTTTTTAGATAAATTAAATGATAAAGGGAGCAAGTGATGAAAACACGTGGTTTTGAATTAATTACTGATTATACTGATGAAAATCTTTTGCCAAAGCGAGAGACAGCTCATGCAGCTGGTTATGATCTGAAAGTGGCAGAGCGGACGGAAATTCCTGCTGGATCTATTGTTCTTGTCCCAACAGGTGTCAAAGCTTATATGCAGGCTGGTGAAGTTCTCTATCTTTTTGATCGTTCGTCCAATCCTCGTAAAAAAGGCTTAGTATTGATTAATTCAGTTGGGGTTATTGATGGTGATTATTACAATAACCCTAATAATGAAGGTCATATTTTTGCTCAGATGAAAAATATGACAGACCAAACAGTTGTGCTTGAAGCTGGAGAACGTGTGGTTCAAGGTGTTTTTATGCCTTTTCTGTTAATAGATGGTGATAAAGCGACTGGCACACGTACAGGCGGTTTTGGATCAACTGGAGGATAAGGAAAGAAAATGGCAGACTATTTATTAGTTATAGATATGCAGTCAGACTACATTGCTGCGGGAAAAGCTTATGATAATGAAGCGCTGACTGCGGCTGTTAATGACAAAATTGCCAGCTATTCAAGAGACCATGTGATTTATATAGTCAATCGTTTTTTCTGGGAATTAACAAGGAAACCAAAGAATTTTGCGATTGGCCTTTCCTTGGTGTCTGATAAAGTCTTTGAAAAGCGTCAAGCATCTTGCTTTACGAACCAAAACTTAACAAGCTTTTTGGAGGAAAGCGGTGCAGAGAGTTTAGAATTTATTGGTGTTGATGGTAATGGCTGCGTCAATGCTTCAGTTCTAGCGGCGGTGCGTGAGGGCTATCAAGTGTCAGTTGATTTATCCTATCTTGGCGTTATCAATAAGAAAAAATTTCAAAAAACACTGCAACAATGGCAGATTGCTGGAATAGTAACGAAAGGAGAATTACCATAGCTAAGAAAAAAACAACTTTTGTCTGTCAAGAGTGCGGCTACAATTCGCCCAAGTATCTGGGACGTTGTCCTAATTGCTCGTCTTGGTCTTCTTTTGTTGAAGAGGTTGAAGTTGCTGAGGTCAAAAATGCCCGCGTTTCGCTGACAGGCGAGAAGACACGGCCAGTCAAGTTAAATCAGGTCACCTCCAGCCAAGTCACTAGAGTCAAGACCAATATGGAAGAATTCAACCGTGTTTTGGGCGGTGGTGTTGTACCAGGCAGTCTAGTTCTTATCGGCGGCGATCCCGGCATTGGGAAATCGACCCTACTTTTGCAAGTTTCAACGCAGTTAGCCAATAAAGGAACTGTTCTTTATGTTTCTGGTGAAGAATCAGCAGAGCAGATCAAGTTGCGTAGCGAGCGTCTCGGTGATATTGACAATGAGTTTTATCTCTATGCTGAAACTAATATGCAAAGCATTCGTGCTGAGATTGAAAAAATTCAGCCTGATTTTTTAATTATTGACTCTATTCAAACAGTGATGAGTCCTGAAATTTCTAGCGTTCAAGGTTCTGTTTCTCAGGTGAGAGAAGTGACAGCAGAATTAATGCAATTAGCTAAAACTAATAACATTGCGATCTTTATTGTTGGACATGTGACTAAAGAAGGAACCTTGGCTGGACCGCGAATGTTAGAACATATGGTGGATACTGTGCTCTACTTTGAAGGCGAGCGGCAGCATACTTTTCGTATCTTACGAGCCGTTAAAAATCGCTTTGGTTCAACCAATGAAATTGGTATTTTTGAAATGAGATCAGGTGGTTTGGTTGAAGTTTTGAATCCCAGCCAAGTCTTTTTAGAAGAGCGTTTAGATGGGGCTACAGGCTCAGCTATAGTTGTTACCATGGAAGGAACACGACCGATTCTAGCGGAGGTACAAGCCTTAGTGACACCGACTGTTTTTGGTAATGCTAAGCGGACAACAACAGGGCTGGATTTTAATCGTGTTAGTTTGATTATGGCGGTTTTGGAGAAGCGCTGCGGCCTTTTGTTGCAAAATCAAGATGCCTATCTCAAATCGGCTGGTGGTGTGCGTTTAGATGAGCCTGCTATTGATTTAGCGGTTGCGGTAGCCATTGCTTCCAGTTATAAGGAAAAGCCAACAAACCCTCAAGAATGTTATATTGGTGAAATTGGTTTAACAGGCGAAATTCGTCGTGTTAATCGTATTGAACAACGTCTCAATGAAGCTAGTAAGCTCGGTTTTACCAAGATTTTTGTGCCCAAAAATTCTCTGTCAGGTTTAACGATTCCACAGGGTATTCAGGTAATTGGTGTGACAACGGTCAGTGAAGTTTTAAAAAAGGTATTTAATTGATTTTAAGTTCTTGATTATGACAAAGTCTTTTAAAAATGGTATGATACAGCTCTAAGCGATTAACTTAAAATTTAGAATGAGGAATGATAATGTCTTATTTTGATAATTTTATAAAGGCAAATCAAGCATATGTTGATTTACATGGGACTGCTCACTTGCCACTTAAGCCCAAAACGCATGTTGCTATTGTTACTTGTATGGATTCCCGTTTACACGTAGCACCTGCTTTGGGGCTGGCTTTAGGAGATGCCCATATTTTACGCAATGCAGGCGGCCGTGTAACAGATGACGTTATTCGTTCTCTGGTTATTTCTGAGCAACAGTTAGGAACAAGTGAAATTGTGGTTTTGCATCATACGGATTGTGGGGCACAGACTTTTACAAATGCTGAGTTTACTGAGCAGTTAAAGCGGAATTTAGCTGTTGATGTCAGAGGTCAGGATTTTCTTCCGTTTACAGATATTGAAGAGAGTGTGCGAGAGGATGTTGCTCTTTTGAAAAATTCTCCTTTGATTCCTGAAGATATTATTATTTCTGGAGCTATTTATGATGTTGATACAGGACGAGTAAGAGAAGTCAAATAGTTTCCTAATCAATTTTTAAGCCAATTTATAATAAATGGTTCATTTCATGGACAAAATTTCATAACTATTATTAACTTAGACTTCATCATAAATCTGTTTTAAACTTTTTATTGACAGAAATCGGGAGAGATTTTGTAATGTGTTTGTACTAAAAAAATAATACAAATATGTACGTAGGAGGGTCTTCATATGCCAGATAATCGCATGAACTACAGTATTGATAGCAATATGCAGTTTCCCTTAGTAGAAATTGCTTTGGAGGCAGGAGAATTTGCTTATATTCAACGCGGCAGCATGGTCTATCACACACCCAGTGTCACTCTCAATACCAAAGTCAATGGACGTGGTTCAGGACTTGGCAAGCTAGTAGGAGCGATTGGTCGTTCTGTAACGTCTGGAGAAAGTTTTTTCATTACTCAGGCAGTATCAAATGCTAGCGATGGTAAATTGGCTTTGGCCCCTTCTATGCCGGGTCAAGTTATTGCTTTAGAATTGGGAGAAAAACAATATCGGCTCAATGATGGTGCTTTTCTTGCCTTAGATGGTTCTGCCCAATATCAAATGAAAGCTCAGAGTGTTGGACGTGCCCTCTTTGGCGGTCAAGGCGGTCTTTTTGTTATGACAACAGAAGGTCAAGGGACCTTGCTTGCTAATAGTTTTGGTTCTATCAAAAAAATAGAATTGCAGAATCAGGAAATCACAATTGACAATGCTCATGTTGTAGCTTGGAGTAGGGATTTGAACTATGACATTCATTTGGAGAATGGCTTTATGCAATCGATCGGAACTGGTGAAGGTATTGTCAATACTTTCCGAGGGACAGGTGAAATTTATGTGCAAAGTCTTAATCTGCAGCAATTTGCTGGCGTCCTACAGAGTTTCTTTACCAATACTAATCGTTAATTGAGGTTTTATAATATAACTCATATGACCATTATGAAGAGTCTATAAAAGTAGAAAAAAATATAGAAAGAATTAACAAAAATCACAAAATTAACTTGAAAAATGCATGTAACTAGAAATTAGGGATATGCATTTTTTCATGCGTACGTCGTGAAGTGAAAGGATTTTTTCGCCCAACCAGCAAGGTTATGCTATAATAGAAATAATTGAATTTTATGAAAAACAGACTAGAAAGGTCTCTTTTAGGCATTTCTAGGATTTGTTATATTGAAATGACAGGAGAATAAAATGACAAACAAAATTCGTGTGCGTTATGCACCAAGTCCAACAGGATTGTTACATATTGGAAATGCACGTACTGCGCTCTTTAATTATCTCTATGCGCGCCATCATGGTGGAGATTTTATTATTCGTATTGAAGATACGGACCGTAAGCGTCATGTTGAGGATGGTGAACGCTCCCAGCTTGAAAATCTGCGTTGGTTGGGAATGGATTGGGATGAAAGTCCTGAAACGCATGAGAATTACCGTCAATCAGAACGTTTAGCACTTTATAACAAATACATTGATCAACTTTTGGCTGAAGGAAAAGCCTATAAATCTTATGTAACGGAAGAAGAATTGGCTGCAGAACGTGAGCGTCAAGAAGCAGCTGGTGAAACACCTCGCTATATCAATGAATTTCTCGGCATGTCAGCAGATGAAAAGGCTGCCTACATCGCAGAACGGCAAGCAGCTGGTATTGTGCCAACGGTTCGTTTGAAAGTCAATGAAGCTGGTATTTATAAATGGCATGATATGGTTAAAGGTGACATTGAATTTGAAGGCGGCAATATTGGTGGTGACTGGGTTATCCAGAAGAAAGACGGTTACCCAACCTATAATTTCGCTGTTGTCATTGATGATCATGACATGCAGATTTCTCATGTTATTCGCGGTGATGATCATATTGCCAATACACCAAAACAACTTATGGTTTACGAAGCACTTGGCTGGGAAGCGCCAGAATTTGCTCACATGACTCTTATCATCAACTCGGAAACGGGAAAGAAACTATCCAAACGTGATACCAATACCCTGCAATTTATCGAAGATTATCGTCAGAAGGGTTATCTGCCAGAAGCTGTTTTCAATTTCATCGCTCTTCTTGGTTGGAATCCTGGTGGGGAAAACGAAATTTTTTCACGTCAAGAATTGATTGAACTCTTTGATGAAAATCGCCTTAGCAAGTCACCAGCCGCCTTTGACCAGAAGAAATTGGACTGGATGAATAATGAATACATCAAAAATGCCGATTTTGATACGATTTTTGCCTTGGCAAAACCTTATTTAGAATCAGCTGGTCGTTTGACAGACAAGGCTAAAAAATTGGTTGAGCTCTATCAACCACAGATGAAATCTATTGATGAAATTGTGCCTTTAACGGATCTTTTCTTTGAAGAGTTTCCAGAATTGACAGAAGAGGAAAAAGAATTCATGACTGGTGAAACAGTGCCAATTGTTCTCCAAACTTTCAAGGCAAAATTGGAAGCCATGTCAGATGAAGATTTCAAATCGGAAAATATTTTTCCACAAATTAAAGCCGTTCAAAAAGAAACGGGCATCAAGGGAAAGAATCTTTTCATGCCAATTCGTATTGCCGTTTCAGGTGAAATGCATGGGCCAGAATTACCAGATACAATCTTTTTACTAGGTAAGGAAAAATCCATTCAGCATCTTGAAGATATGCTTGAAAAATTGAAATAACAAGAGGGGAAGATGGGGCTATAACTGTAAGCTCTTGTCTCAACTTTTTCAACCTTCATTTGGATAAGTCAAAGTTATTTTGATTTAGGTAACTAATAAGTGAGGTGTACAGATATGAAAGCAAAGGAACGTCGTCAGGCTATTTTAGAAAGATTAGAAAAGGCACAAGTTCCAATTTCAGCTGGGTATTTGGCTGAGGAATTGGGAGTTAGTCGTCAGATTATTGTGGGGGATATTGCTCTATTACGAGCTGAAAATCATGATATTATGGCCACTCATCGAGGTTATCTTTTAGCTGAGCACCTGCAAGTACCAAAATCCTTCTACCGTGGTAAGCTTGTCTGTAAGCATGGGCTTAAGGAAGTCCGCTTAGAATTGGAGACCATTGTCAAAAACGGTGGTAAAATCTTAGATGTTGAAGTGGAGCACCCGATTTATGGTATGATTACTGCTCCTTTAAATATTGAGAGTCAAGATGAAATCAATTATTTCATGGATAAGCTCTCTTGTTATAAAGGCAGCTTATTAAGCAGTTTGACAGATGGGATTCATTTACACACGCTTTCTTGTCGTGATAAAGAAACTTTTGAGAAAATCACTGAAGCGCTTGATCAGGAGCATATCATCTTTAATAATTAAATGGGTATCTTGACAGATGTAAACGACAGATATAAACTAGATTTATCACTGATAAGGAGATTTCTTATGTCTAGTTCTGGTTCATCTGTCAGACGTAAACGTATCCAAAATTTGACATTATCAGCTGTTTTAACAGCTTTTAGCATTTTAATTCCGATGATTATGCCTGTTAAGGTGATTATTGGTCCGGCTTCCTTTACTTTAGCTAGTCATGTTCCTATTTTCATCGCTATGTTTCTTTCACCTGAAGTTGCTGTTATTGTTGCTTTGGGGACAAGTCTGGGCTTTTTTATAGCTGGTTTTCCTTTTGTTATTGTCATGCGTGCTTTGACCCATCTCATTTTTTCAGCTATTGGTGCTTATCTCATTCAAAAATACCCTAGCTTCTTAAAGAATTTAAAAAACTCTTTTCCTCTTGCCTTTGGACTCAATATTATTCATGGTCTGGGAGAATTTCTCGTTGTTTTACTATTGACAACTACTCGACTTCCTACTGGTTTACGTTGATTGTTTTAATTGGACTAGGTTCCATGATTCATGGGATGATAGATTTCTATTTAGCCTTTTATTGTTGGAAATTTTTGAAGAAAACCGGAAGCGTTTAAAGTCTATTTATAGAGAGAGTCAAGCAGATACTTAAGGATTGTTGCTTTGAGACTCTCTTTTCTTTTGCTTTAGGATAAGAGAAGGCATTGAAAAAAACGCTTGATTATAGTACTATAATTACAATAAAGTAAAAAATGAAGGAGATGTTATGACAGAAGATATCAATAACGAAAATGTTCCAGAGGAAAATACCCCTAAAAATCCAACTGAGAGCAATTCAGTGTCAGAGGAGCAAACTGAGCAAGCAACAGATGCCAATCCAACAGCTGCGCCAGTTCTAGAGCAGGCTGTTGAAGGAGAGAACGCCAATCAAGAAATTTCTCAGCAAGCGCCAGTGCCTCCAACGGAGCCAGTTGCTCCTCAAGGACAGCAAACAGCTTTTGAACAACAAGTTGCTTCACCATTTACCAATCCAGTTAATCCAACTGTACCAACTGTAGCAGCTCGCAAGGAACTTATTGTTCTTCCAATTATTTCTTTCGTTGTTTCAGTTATTACACTTATTTTAGCTTGGTTTGCCCCACTGCCAATTATCTATGTTATTATTGCCTTTCTTGGGCTTATCTATGCAATTGTGGGCTTAATTGTTAACATTCAACGTAAGAAAGTCTTATCAATTATTGCTCTAGTTTTGGCTTCTCTTGTTTTCTTAGTCAGCGGGCTTGCTGTTTTTGTTCGTCAGGCCCAAAATAATCCGGATCCGACAGAACAAACAGAATCAAAGAAATCTGATGAAAAAGATGATACCGATGTTGACGATGATGATTCAGAAGACAGTACAGATGTTAAGGATTATATTGCAGATAGTTCGGATTTTAAATTTAAATGGACAAAGTCTAAATTTACTGACTTAAAATTTTCTAGCTATTCTAGTAAAAATGGGGATAGCCTAAAATCAATTATTAAAAAGTTTGGTAAGGGATCTAATGCGTCTATTTCTGGTGAAAGTTTAAATTTGGAATACAGGAAAAGCGGTGACGACGATGAACGAGAAAGTGTGCGTCTCACTTTTAGAAAGCAATATAATGGTAAATTTATTCTTTCGGATGGTTATGCTTATTTTACTTCTAAAAATATCAAGACTGTTTCTGAAAAGTCTTATAAGTCTGACTGGACACAAGCAGATGTTGATGCCTTAACAGTTGGTGATTCTAGTACTGGAAAGGGTGGGGTTAATTTAAATGAAGTTCTTAAAAAGCATGGCAATCCAACTGAAGCTAGAGAATCAATTTCAAATTATGGTGATGGCTTTAAGACAAGCTTGAAAATTCTTTACAATTCTTATGATTCTAATGACAGTTCTAAGTTAGGTTATGTCTCCTTAGAATTTGCACAGCAATCTAATGATGATTATCTATTAACATATAAATATCCGAAGAAATAATTCATTTTTAAGCAATAATAAAAACTGCTATTTTTACTAACAAGTAAGAATAGCTTTTTTGATTTAAGGAACTCTTATTAAAAAATACATAAAAACAAATAAATTCAAAAATATACTTGACTTTTGAATAATTATGCAATATAATAACCTTATCCTTTGAATAATTATTAAAAATAGAAAAGAGTTATTTAATATGTCAAAAGAGAAAATTATTTTAGCTTATTCAGGCGGACTTGATACGTCAGTTGCCATTACGTGGTTAAAAAAAGATTATGATGTTGTTGCTGTTTGCATGGATGTTGGTGAAGGCAAAGATCTTGAGTTTATTCATGATAAAGCGCTGAAAGTTGGGGCAATTGAATCTTATGTCTTGGATATTAAAGATGAATTTGCTGAAGAATATGTCCTTCCTGCTCTGCAAGCTCATGCTTATTATGAGCAAAAATATCCATTAGTATCAGCCCTTAGCCGTCCAGTGATTTCTAAGAAATTGGTTGAACTTGCTCATAAGACAGGAGCAACCACCATTGCTCATGGCTGCACCGGTAAGGGAAATGATCAAGTTCGGTTTGAAGTAGCTATTGCAGCGCTTGATCCAAAATTAAAAGTCATTGCACCTGTTCGGGAATGGAAATGGTCACGGGAAGAAGAGATTAATTATGCCAAAGAAAATGGCGTACCGGTTCCGGCTGATCTGGATAATCCTTATTCTGTTGATCAAAATCTTTGGGGACGTGCCAATGAATGCGGTGTCCTTGAAAATCCTTGGAACCAAGCTCCAGAAGAGGCTTTTGGTATCACCAATTCGGTTGAAAAAGCTCCAGATAAAGCAGAATATGTTGATATTACATTTAAAGAAGGCAAACCTGTTGCTCTTGATGGACAGGAAATGAAGTTGGCTGATCTTATTCAAAAGCTTAATGTTCTTGCTGGTAAGCATGGTGTTGGTCGAATTGATCATGTTGAAAATCGTTTGGTTGGTATTAAATCACGTGAAATTTACGAATGTCCCGGAGCAGTTACTCTTTTAGCAGCTCATAAGGAAATTGAGGATCTAACCTTAGTGCGTGAGGTGTCACACTTCAAGCCGATTCTTGAAAATGAATTGTCAAATCTTATCTACAATGCTCTTTGGTTCAATCCAGCAACGCAAGCTATTCTTGCTTATATTACGGAAACACAAAAAGCAGTTAATGGAACAGCTAAAGTGAAATTGTACAAAGGCTCTGCAAGGGTTGTTGCTAGAAAGTCACCTCATTCACTTTATGATGAAAATTTAGCAACCTATACATCAGCTGACAGTTTTGATCAAGATGCAGCCATTGGTTTCATTAAACTTTGGGGATTACCAACGCAAGTTAACTCGCAGGTAAACAACAAATAAGGTTAGATAAGAGAGAACTGTTTGCTGGAAAAGATTCAAGGTTGTTAATAGAGATAGCAAGTAATTGACTTTTGCAATGTCAGAACCCATGGGGATTCTACATTAAAAATTTAAAAGAAAAGCTTATCAGATAATCACAGTCAGAGAGCTGGATCTGATACTCTTTTCTAATAAAAAAACCTGACACGGCATTCCTGTGAGGATGCTTCAGGCTCAGAAAAAATTTCTGAGAGACTTGCTCTTTTTGTGAGGAGCTTAAATAAGTCTGAGACGAGGGTCCCAGACTTATTGTTATATTAAGGAAATTGGATTTAAACTTTTAGCATTAGAAAAGAGAACGTTATGACAACAAAAAATCACAAATTATGGGGCGGCAGATTTGAAGCTGGTTTAGCACAATGGGTTGAGGAATTTGGAGCTTCCATTTCCTTTGATCAAAAATTGGCAGAATTTGATCTCAAAGGTTCTATTGCTCATGCTAGCATGTTAGGAAAAAAAGGAATTATTTCCCCAGAAGATGCCGCAACAATCAAAGCAGGTTTAGAAGACTTATTAGCAGAATATAAAGCTGGACAATTGAAATTTGATGTTTCTAATGAAGATATTCATATGAATATGGAAAGTCTTCTGACTGCTAAAATTGGTCCTGTAGCAGGCAAGCTTCATACGGCTCGTTCGAGAAATGATCAGGTAGCGACAGATATGCATCTTTACTTGAAGGCTAAGTTGGATGAGGTGATTGAAAAGTTAGCTAATTTGCGTGCTATCTTAGTTGATTTGGCAGATAAGCATGTTCATACTATTATGCCGGGCTACACCCATTTACAGCATGCTCAGCCTATTTCTTTTGGTCATCATCTTATGGCTTATTACAACATGTTTACCCGAGACAGTGAACGTTTTGTTTTTAATCTTAAGCATACGGACTTGTCTCCGCTGGGAGCAGCTGCTTTGGCAGGTACAACCTTTCCAATTGACCGTGAGATGACAGCACAGCTTATGGGATTTGCCGAACCTTACAGCAATTCACTAGATGCAGTATCTGATCGTGATTTTATCTTGGAATTTTTGGCAAATGCTTCTATTCTTATGATGCATATGAGCCGTATGTGTGAAGAAATCATTAGTTGGTGCTCTCATGAGTATCAATTTGTAACGCTTTCAGATACGTTTTCAACTGGTTCATCCATTATGCCGCAAAAGAAAAATCCTGATATGGCAGAGCTCATTCGGGGAAAGTCAGGACGTGTCTATGCTAATCTTTTTGGATTATTGACTGTGATGAAATCCTTGCCGCTAGCTTACAATAAAGACTTGCAAGAGGATAAAGAAGGTATGTTTGATACTGCTGAAACGATTACAGTTGCTCTTGACATCTTGACTGGCATGCTTTCCAGTATGACAGTCAATGCTACACATATGGCTGAATCAACCGAAAAAGATTTTTCTAATGCAACAGAATTAGCTGATTATTTAGCTAGTAAGGGACTGCCCTTCCGTCAGGCTCATGAAATTGTCGGTCAGCTGGTTCTGGAGTGCACCAAGAAAGGTATCTATCTTCAAGATGTGCCATTGACACGTTACCAAGAAATCTCAAACTTGATTGGCCAAGATATTTATGAAACGCTCAAATCACATACGGCCGTTGAGCGGCGTCGTTCTCTTGGCGGAACTGGTTTTGAACAGGTTAAATGGCAGATTGCAGAGGCTAAAAAAGCACTTTAATTTTAGCAAAATTGAGAAGTCAAAAATAATGAGATTTTTGGCTTTTTCTCATTTTATGATATAATAGTGATAATTTAGATATTGGAGTCATGTTTTGAAAAAAGCCTATCGCGTTAAAAGTGATAAAGATTTTCAGGCAATTTTTACTAAAGGACGAAGTGTTGCCAATCGGAAATTTGTTGTCTATAGTTTAAAAAAAGATCAAAGTCACTATCGTGTTGGACTTTCAGTTGGGAAAAGATTAGGAAATGCTGTCGTTAGAAATACGATTAAACGAAAATTGCGCCATGTCCTTATGGAACTTGATCCTTATTTAGGCACTCAAGATTTTGTTGTTATTGCTAGAAAAGGTGTTGAGGAACTTGATTATAGCACGATGAAAAAAAATCTGGTTCATGTTTTAAAACTGGCTAAACTGTATCAGGAAGGATCTATTCGTGAAAAAGAAATATAGAATTATTGGATTAGCTGTTGCAGCACTTTTGTTTTTATCGGCTTGTGGCCGTAGTCAAGTTACCAGTCATTCAAGCGATGCTTGGGAGAAGTTTGTTTATTTCTTTGCAGAAACCATCCGCTTTTTATCCATCAATGGCAGGATTGGTATCGGAATTATTCTTTTTACCCTTTTTATCAGAACCATTCTTTTACCGCTGTTTAACTTGCAATTGAAATCTGGACAAAAAATGCAGGAGCTTCAGCCTGAGCTGAAAGCTTTACAGGCTAAATATCCGGGTAAAGACAGGGAAAGTCGTATGCGTATGGCTGAGGAAAGTCAGGGGCTTTACAAAAAATATGGTGTTAATCCCTATGCCAGCTTTTTACCTCTTCTTATTCAGATGCCCGTTCTTTGGGCCCTCTATCAAGCTCTTACTCGAGTTGAATTTTTAAAAACAGGGTCTTTTCTTTGGATGGATATTGGCGACAAAGATCCTTACTTTATCTTACCTGCCTTAGCAGCTATTTTTACTTTCTTATCTTCTTGGTTGACTAATAAGGCTGCCAAGGAACGAAATGGCATGATGGTAACGATGAACTTTATCTTACCAATCTTTATCTTGCTTATTGGCTTTAATTTAGCCAGCGGGGTCGCCCTTTACTGGGTAGTCTCAAATGCTTATCAGGTCTTCCAGATTCTGTTGTTAAATAATCCTTTTAAAATTATTGCAGAACGCCAGCGTCTTGAAGATGAAGCACGTGAATTGGAAGCTAAGAAAAGACGTGCTAAAAAGAAAGCACGTAAAAAGAGAAAATAAGGAGAACAAATCATGGTATTATTCACAGGAAAAACTGTTGAAGAAGCTATTGAAAGTGGTTTGAAACAAATGGGTATTTCTCGTATGAAGGCTCATATTAGAGTAATTTCGCGGGAGAAAAAGGGCTTTCTGGGTTTTGGCAGAAAATTAGCTCGAGTCGAAATTGAAGGAATCAATGAAAAGACAGCCCATAAGGCTGATCAAAAGGCAGTACGTGGTGTACCGGACAGCATCAATAAGCAAAATGCTCCTGTTTCAAGCAGCGTTGAAGATACAGTGGCTTTAAATCAGCTGTCAAAAACTATTAAAGAATTAGAAAAAGAAGAATTAGATAAAGAGACCAAAGAACAAGCCTTAGAGCATAAGATTTCTGCACAAGAAATGTTAGAGCACAATGCTTTAACAACTAGACCATCGGCAGCCACTGTTTCTAGTGAAACTTTTAATCAAAAAGAAAAGCAAACTTTTGAGGACTTTGTTGCTGATGCCTTTGATGAAGTTGATAATGGTGTAGATATCGCTGTGGCTAGTAAAGAGGTTTCTCAATATGTCCAAAAAATTATTTATGAGATGGATCTAGAAACAAGCATTGAGACGACTCATAATCATCGCCAAATCAATCTTCAAATTGAAACGCCGGAGGCAGGACGTGTTATCGGCTATCATGGCAAGGTTTTAAAATCGTTGCAATTGTTAGCGCAAAACTTCTTGCATGATCATTATTCAAAACATTTTTCCGTCTCTTTAAATGTTCATGATTACATGGAACATCGGACAAAAACACTCATTGATTTTGCACATAAAATTGCTAAACGCGTCTTAGATTCCGGCAAGGCTTATCAGATGGATCCTATGAGTAATAGCGAGCGGAAGGTTGTTCATAAAACAATCACTGGCATTGAAGGAGTTGAGAGTTATTCTGAAGGGAATGATCCCAATCGTTATGTTGTTATTGCGTCAAAAAGCAATTAACGCTTAAATATAAAGAAAGAATTTGAGATAGGCTGCCCTCGCAGTCTTTCTTTATAAAAAATCTTTTTTGATTGTAGTTACCTGCTATACCTAATTTCTGATTTTTTTACTAACAAATGAATAATAAGTTAAGACCTACTTGTCAAAGTCAATGATTGAAGGAAGTTCTTATGCTGCCCACTATTTTTAGCATTTTAGCCATCTTATGCCTTGTTCTGTACTTTTATTGCATGGTAATCTTGCACCTGAAAAATAAAGGCGTCTATCATCCCATGACTCATGCGGTTAGTGATTATGGTATCGGACAGAATAAATCTTACTTTCAACTGGCAGGTTTAGCTAATACCCTTAGAAATCTTTTTTTGATTTTATCACTGATCTTTTGGAAGTATTCTTTTCTTTTAAAAAGGAAGCTATTTTATTGCTCATTTTGGCTATCATTGGTTATGTAGGAGTAGCGCTGTTCCCGACAGATACTGAAGGCAGCAAACGAACAGTCAAAGGGATTATTCATTTACTTTTTGCTATTTTACAATTTACAGCCTTGGCAATATTTATTTTTAATGTTACAGATGTTCTTAAACCTTTGAATACTACTTTATTTTTGATAGCATCTTATATCAAATTAGTTGTGGAAGTAGGACTGTATGGTTTGGTCATTGCTTTACTCTTACCCTTTGTTAAAAAATATTTTGGCTTTTTTGAACGTCTTTTCCTCTATTCAAGTAACCTTTATATCTTCTTGCTTTGTGTTATGATGATTAGATATTGAATAGTTCAATTTCACAAACTTGCTTGATATTATTCAATAGGAAAACTGTTCTGGCAAATGAGCATGGTATTTTCGGCTTTTTCAAAAACTGAGACACATACCAAGGAAAAATAAACCTTGACACTGCCCTTTCTTTATTATAAAATAATCTAGTATGTTTAGTAACTGATCACATAATAGCCGGCTAAACGAATACGAAAATCTATGAGGAGGTATTCAAAGTGAAACGTACTTTTCAACCAAGTAAAATCCGTCGTCAACGTAAACATGGATTTCGTCACCGTATGTCAACGAAAAATGGTCGTCGCGTCTTAGCTGCGCGTCGTCGTAAGGGACGTAAAGTCTTGTCAGCCTAATAGAAAGAACTTTTTTCTGTGTTAATGATAGGAGAGTTATCTACCCAAATCTATGGTGCATCTCATGATCTATTTTCATTGGAATAAGTTTTCAAAGTTTGACAAAATAAAGCAGAACCAGCAGGAACTCGAGCCTGTTGGCTTTTTATATATCTATGTCTCTCTTTAAGGTGTAAGGCTGATGTATAAGAGTGGACAGACAGCCATTATTTTTCAGTTTCAAAAAGGGTCTGTACTGAAACCAGCTCCATTATCTCACTCAGTAAACCATTTTATTTAGCGTATGTTATAATGATAGTATGATACAAATTTTTGATACACACACCCATCTTAATGTGGATAATTTTATAGGAAAAGAAGCGCAAGAAATTATCCTTGCGCATGATCTTGGCGTAACCAAGATGAATATTGTTGGTTTCGACCAAACAACCATTAAGCGTGCTCTTGAATTGGCTGAGCTCTACCCAGAACTCTATGCAACTATCGGTTGGCACCCGACAGAGGCTGGTTCCTATACGCAGGAAGTGGAGGATATGATTGTCAGCCACCTGCATGATCCTAAAGTGGTTGCCCTCGGCGAGATTGGCCTAGATTACCACTGGATGGAAGATCCTAAAGAAGTGCAGATTGAGGTTTTCAAGCGTCAGATTCAGTTATCCAAAGACCATGATCTGCCTTTTGTTGTTCACACCCGCGATGCTTTAGATGATACTTATGAGGTTATCAAAGAGTTGGGAGTTGGTCCGCGTGCTGGCATTATGCATTCTTATTCAGGCTCTTTGGAAATGGCTGAGCGTTTCATGGATTTGGGTATGATGATTTCATTTTCTGGCGTGGTCACTTTCAAGAAAGCTTTAGATGTGCAGGATGCAGCACAGCATTTACCTTTAGATAAGATTCTAGTGGAGACAGATGCACCTTATTTAGCTCCTGTGCCCAAACGCGGTCGTGAAAATCATACTGCTTACACTCGCTATGTTGTAGACAAAATCGCAGAGCTTCGCGGTCTCACAACCGAAGAAGTTGCCCAAGCCACTTACGACAATGCCATGCGAGTATTTGGATTGAAAGACTAGAGCGAGGTGAGCCCTCAAAGAACAAGGATACTGTGGTGAAAATCGTTTAGTGGAGCACCAGCGACCGAAGGTCGCTCGATAGGACAGTTGCCACCGTAGCAAAATCCTCTAACAACTGTTTGTTAGAGGACGATGGAAACTTCAAAACCTTAGACTTGAAGTTTAGCAGTGAAACCGAAGGTTTGCTTGCGTCCATGCTACCTTAGGCAAGCTGTCAAAAAAATAGAATTTATGACAGAAAAAATTAAAATACAAGAAGTTCTTGTCGTTGAAGGCAAAGACGACACCGTCAATCTACGTCGCTTTTATGATGTAGATACATACGAAACCAGAGGATCGGCTATCAATGATGAAGATTTAGAGCGCATCGAAAAACTCAATAATCTGCGCGGAGTTATCGTTTTTACTGATCCAGACTATAATGGCGAACGCATTCGCAAGAAGATTATGACAGCGGTTCCGACCGCTAAACATGCTTTTCTTAATCGCGGTGAAGCAATGCCCAAATCCAAGACAAAAGGCCGTTCGCTAGGTGTTGAACATGCTAGCTTTGATGATTTGCAAAAGGCTTTGTCTGGTGTTTTGGGTAACTATGATGATGAAAATCATTTTGATATTAGCAAGTCCGACCTTATGCGCTTTGGTCTTCTCATGGGAGCGGACAGCCGCAAACGTCGCGAATACCTAGGTGAAAAACTGCGTATTGGCTACAGCAATGGCAAACAGCTCCTCAAACGCTTGGAACTCTTTGGGATTACTAAGGCGGAAGTTGAAGAAGTGATGGAAGGGTATAAAATGAAAGAGGAGAAGGATAATGGAATATAATGTAACTGAAGAATTAACTAAAGCTGGAGTGGACTTAGCAACACTTGCAATCAAAGGAACTGCAACTAGGGTAACCAGTAAAATTCAATCAATAAAGGATGTAAAAGATTCAGCAACATGAGAGCCACTTATGATGATTTGATTAACGAATTATTAGCTGAACGAGAACAAGCTATTCGAATTGCACAGTCATGTAAAGAAGAATACGAGAAAAATTAATATAGATGATGAGGATATTGAATATCTATCCAATACTCTTGAGCAAGTAATCTCATTGTTATATAGTTTTTCTGGTTTAAATGAAGCACAAGAACAATCAATGAAACAATTGGTCAAATTATTGAACAAAGATACTTTAAAAACAATGCAGTTGATTGGTTTTAATTATAAATAAGCGATAGAAGAGCCATTGACTGAAGCTTGTGCAACGATTATAAAAAATAAGTTGATAATTCAAAATAGTAAGGGCAAAAGGAAGTAGTGGCATAATTTCAGTTATTGTAATATAAAGTATAAACAATATATTAAAGTAAGGAAAATCGATGAAATTTGAACCAGAAGTTGCTAGAGATATTTTGTTGGATGTTGAAGGACTACATCAATATCCAGATCCTTTTACATTTTCAACCCCTGAGAAATTCAACAGAGCGAAGAAATATGATATTGATACAATTGCATATCACTGCAATCTTCTTAAAGAAGCAGGATTTTTAAAATATGATCCTATATATGGAAATAATGAACTACAAATGGTGTTTATTAACGGTCTCACCTATGATGGTCACCAGTTCCTAGATTCTATAAGAAGCCCTAAGGTATGGAGAGAAACTAAAACTCGCGCTGAAAAATTAGGTGCATTTACTATAAATATCATATCGAACATAGCCTCAAGTGTTATTTCAGATATGATAAAACGATAATATTGGGAATAGAGGATTTTTATGAAAATCGCAGACAAAATCGTTACCCGCGCCATTTTAGAGCGTCATGGGTTTACGTTTAAGAAATCATTTGGTCAGAACTTTTTGACCGACACCAATATTTTACAGAAGATTGTTGACACGGCTGAGATTGACAAAACTGTCAATGTCATTGAGATTGGTCCTGGTATTGGCGCTCTGACCGAATTTTTGGCGGAGAATGCTGCTGAAGTCATGGCTTTTGAAATTGATGATCGTCTCGTTCCGATTTTGGCGGATACATTGGGCGATTTTGACAATGTCAAGATCGTCAATGAAGACATTCTCAAATCAGATTTGCAGACCCGTATCAAGGAATTTGCCAATCCTGACCTGCCTATCAAGGTGGTAGCCAATCTGCCTTACTATATCACGACGCCTATCCTCATGCACCTGATTGAAAGCAAAATTCCTTTTGCGGAGTTTGTGGTTATGATGCAAAAAGAGGTAGCAGATCGCATTTCAGCTGAACCAAATACCAAGGCTTATGGTTCTTTGTCAATAGCTGTGCAGTATTACATGACAGCTAAGGTAGCTTTCATCGTGCCGCGCACCGTCTTTGTACCAGCACCTAATGTGGACTCAGCCATTCTCAAGATGACCCGCCGTGAGCAACCGCTGGTGCAAGTTCAGAATGAAGACTTCTTCTTCCGCGTTAGCAAAGCTGCCTTTGTTCACCGCCGTAAAACCCTCTGGAACAACCTGATCAGCCACTTTGGGAAATCAGAAGAGGTTAAAGCTAAGCTGGAACAGGCATTGAAAATTGCAGACATCAGCCCATCTATTCGTGGTGAAGCCTTGTCCATGCCAGAATTTGCCAAGTTGGCAGATGCCCTGCAGGAGACTGAGTTGAAATGAAAGAAGGGTGCTTATGACTAAGCCCAAATTAATCGCTGTTTTCTGTGCTATTCTTTACTTTATCCAAGCTGTCCTGCATTTTTTAATTTTGCTGGGCTTTCCTTTGGGCGGTTTCTTTTTCGGAGGAGTTTACACGGTCTTTCCACTTTGGCTAAGACCAGCCAACCTCTTTTTTGCCTTGCTCTGGTCATTTTTTGCTTATTTTTACTTGACCTATGGACAAATCCTTCCAAGTCGTTGGAACAAAGCTAAGCTGAATCTCGTTATGATGACAATAACCGGCTTGTCTTTGCTAGCAACTGTTTTTAATTTCTTTATCAGCAGCAGTCCGCTTGAAAAGTATGGCACAGGCAGTATGACAGCTTTGACCTTCTTGCTAAGTTGCTGTTTGTTTCTTTTATCAAAACAATCCCGCTAATGTACTGATCCCCAAAAGTTGGACAACTAATGCTACCAAGTCCACCCAATTGTTAGATTTTGTGTTTAACTTTTGAGGTGCAGTTCATAATTATGCGGGATTGTTTGATTTTCTTTGAGTATTAACTTAATTTTTCAGGATATTCGACAAAAAATCGAACAACTGTTCCACAATTTTTGCAAATTTCTAGGCAGAGTGATTGACTTAGACTAGTAGCGCTGCCTGAACGTGAAATACCAGCATAGCCTTTATTTTGCTTAGCTGTGACAAATTGAGTTTCCCCACAGTAAGGGCAAGTTTGTGTTTTCATGATAAGTCCTCCATTTCAAAAAGGTAATGATTTGTTGTTCTTCTTGCTTTGTCAAATAACAAAGATGACCGTGATTTTCAAGCAAGTAGGTTTGACAATTGCTAAAAATGGCTTGTGCCCGAGGAAGTACCTTATGCGCGGGAAAAAGACAGTCATTTTCTGCAGCCATAATGAGAAGAGGCGCTTTGCATTTTTTGGCTAATTGTTCTGAAATATTTGAAGGCATCCCAGCCCTGACATGTACATGATCAAAGCTATCTGCCAAAGTTGGCAAAATATACTGGTCTAAATCTCTGCTGTCAGTGAAAGCTGCTAATTGCAGAGCTGTTTTTAAGAGATAGGACTTGTTCTTTGTCAGGCGGTATTGTAGCATTGACAAAGCTAAAGGCATAATGCTCAGAGATAAATTATTCTTAATGCCGGCTGGCATCAGCAAAACGGTCTTTTCAATTTTTTTAGGAGCAGTGGCTATGAGCTTTGTGATAATT
Organism: Streptococcus troglodytae; assembly: GCF_002355215.1. Lineage (NCBI taxonomy): Bacteria > Bacillati > Bacillota > Bacilli > Lactobacillales > Streptococcaceae > Streptococcus > Streptococcus troglodytae. The sequence goes on along the minus strand of NZ_AP014612.1, from coordinate 1,771,133 downwards.
CCTGCCCCATAGGAGCCGCCTAAGACTAGCATTTTTGAAAAATGAAGTTGTTCAATTACCTGCTTAGCCCATTTTCCATAATCAAGATTTTTGGGAGATAGGACAATTTCTGCACTTTTGCCAGGCTGTCCAATGCTATCAAGGGCATAGGTGTGAAAATCTTTTAGTAAAACTTAAATTGATGCAGATTGTAGGCTGAACTGGTATTACCTCCATGAAAAACCAAGAGAGGTTTTCCATCAGGTTTTCCTAATTCAATAAGATGCGTTTTACCAAAGCTAGTTTCAAGAAACATATCTTGATAAGGAAGCTCAAGTGCTTCTACTTGCTGGTCATAGAGTGAGTATGAAGCACTTTTCCCGTTTTTACTACGATAGACTTGTGACACCTGTATCACCTACTTTTCCTCTTTCTTATTCAGTTGAAAAATATCTTCCACAGGCAGCTGGAAAATTTCTGCGATTTTAAGAGCCATTTCAAGAGAAGGATTATAGCGATTATTTTCCAGATGAACAATAGTCTCGCGGCGAACACCGACTAATTGTGCCAGTTCCTGTTGGCTCATTTTTTTGCTCTACGCAGTTCCTTGAGCTTGGTTAGGATATTCGCCATATTAAGCACCTCTTTTCTCAAAGAGGAAGAAAGCAATATCAAAGGCCAAAATCATAGCTGCGCCGAAAATCAAAATCATGCCAGCTGTCAAGATAAATGGGAAAAAGAAGGTGATGACACTCAAAATCATCAAGCAGACCAAGACCAAAGTTAGCGTTAGACAAGCAGCCTTAGCTAAATCAGCATAAAAGCGTTCATCAGGTCTTTCGTCCACCTTTTTGAAAGCAAAGTAGAGGAAGAAAGCAATTAAAATCAACAAGCCCAAGCCTAAAAAGACATGCTTTATCCAGACAGGATTGGTGTCTGGGGTGATGGCCCAAATACCTTTTGTATAAATCCCCATAGCTGCGAAGATTGTCATGCTATAAAGTTTTTCAGTCAGTCCAAAATAGCGGTCTTCTGGAGCCTGAAAGGCTTCTTTGCGAAAGAGCCAAAGAATAACAGCTTGAAACAGTAAAACGATAATGAAAACAGTAAATTTTATCCAAGCAGGATGACTCTGCGGTGATAGAAACCACAACAGTAGCATTAAAGGAAGCCAGAAAATATAGAGCCATTTTTATTTTTCATTAGTAAGCAACCTTTTTAGCTTTCTTTGTGACGATTCATTAACCAAACAGTAATTGCGAAAACGAGTGCTATCAAGCTGAATGTTATTCCTAAAACAGCAAGCTTGAAGCTAACAGGATTTGAGCTAACTGCGACATTGGCAATCATAATTGGGATAACAGATAAGCTTGGTATCAAGTAGGTCCAGCGAAATTCTAGTTTTTGCTGAGGCGCTCTTTTTACGTCAGACTTGGCAGGTTTATCAGGAAATGTGGCTGTATTGACAATGATAAAGATAAGGAAAATCAAAGCCATTGTGATACCAAAGGTGACATGTTTAATCCACACAGGATGAGAGTCAGCTGATATCAGCCAAATGGCAAACAGTTGAGGAAGCGCAATAGCAAATGGAATCCGTTTGTAAGCAGGGTTTTTCATAAGTCAGACCTTCCTTCTATAGGATATAAATGTTAATTATTTATAACTCTTTCTGTTATAAATATATCACTAAATGAGAAGTCTGTCAAGCAAAAATGAATGATTATTACTATTTAAAATTTCATCATCATCTATTGATAAAACATAGAAATTCTTATTCTAAAATTTGAAAATGATATGAAAGATTAATCAAGATCACTAAATACTTTTGTTCTATTAAAAAATCCCACTAAATAAGTGAGATCTTTCTTATTATTTAAACTAAAGCAATCAATCATAATTTAAATTCATTTGATTAAATCATCTTACTGGAATATTTTCGCTTCTTTCAATGTTAAGGAAAGGACGGGATTTGAACCCGCGCATGAACAATGTCCACTTGCCGGATTTCGAGTCCGGTGCTGTACCAAGCTGAGCCACCTTTCCAAAATTTATAACGGGAAAGCACAATGAGACATAACTTGTGTTAGGCACACTGTGGTTAACACAAGTTTATAATATTGTTTTGAATGAACTAACTTGACGAGGCAGTGAAATAAAAGATAATACTGAAGAAGTTAAGATAAACTAATGTTGTCAAGACATTCAAAAATGCGGAGAAAGGGATTTGAACCCTCACGCTCATACGAGCACATGCGCCTGAAGCATGCGTGTCTGCCGTTCCACCATCTCCGCAAGTAATAATTATATTATACGCTTTTTTTAAATTTGCCAATAGCTACCAGCAAAAAGATTGTTTTTTTGATATAATGAAACTATTAAGTTTAGTAAGGAGAGCGTTTGCAAGGAAAAATTATTGAGTCTCTAGCTGGTTTTTATTATGTAGAGTCAGATGGCCAGATTTATCAGACACGAGCGCGTGGTAATTTTAGGAAAAAAGGTCAAAAACCTTATGTTGGTGATGAAGTAGATTTTTCAGTTAAAGAAAATTCTGAAGGGTATATACTGGCTATTCATGAACGAAAAAACAGTCTAGTGAGACCGCCAATTGTCAATATTGATCAGGCAGTAGTCATTATGTCTGCTAAAGAACCGGATTTTAATCATAATTTGTTAGACCGTTTTCTCATTCTTTTAGAACATAGGAAGATCAGTCCCATAGTTTACCTTTCTAAAACGGACTTACTAGAGGATTTAGATGATCTTAAAACGGTTCAAAAGCAGTACCAAAAGATTGGTTATTATTTTACTTATTATTTAGAAGATTTAATTCCTTTTTTAAAAGATAAAATAACTGTTTTTATGGGACAAACAGGTGTTGGGAAAACGACCTTGCTCAATACACTTGCCCCTGATTTGGCACTAAAGACTAATGAGATATCAGATAGTTTAGGACGAGGACGTCACACGACACGCGCAGTCACTCTATATAACATTTATGGCGGGAAAGTTGCAGATACTCCCGGATTTTCTTCGCTGGATTACGAAATAACAAGTAGTGAGGAATTGAATGCTGCCTTTCCTGAACTTCTGAAGTTAAGTGCTGCTTGTAAGTTTCGTTCCTGCACTCATACGCATGAACCGGGGTGTGCTGTGAAATCGGCTCTGACACAGAGAAAAATATGGGAAAAACGCTATCAAACTTATTTGCAAATCCTTAGTGAAATTGAAAATCGCCGAGAGACTTATAAAAAAGTATTAAAAAGAAAGTAGGTCTGTTATGTTGCTCAATCAAATTGCCCCTTCTATTTTAGCTGCAGATTATGCTAACTTTGAAAGTGAATTGAAGCGCATTGAAGAAACTGGTGTGAAGTATGTTCATATTGATATTATGGATGGACAGTTTGTTCCAAGTATTAGTTTTGGTGCCGGTGTTGTTGCTAGTATGCGTAAACACAGTAAACTCGTCTTTGATTGTCATCTTATGGTAATTAATCCAGAGCGCTATGTTGATGATTTTTCTCAAGCTGGTGCTGATATTATGACAGTACACGCGGAAGCCACCCATCATATTCACGGTGCCCTTCAAAAAAATCAAGGCTGCTGGTATGAAGGCAGGGATTGTCATCAATCCTGGAACACCAGTTGCTGATTTAGAATCCGTCTTGTCTTTAGCAGATCAGGTGCTTATTATGACAGTTAATCCCGGTTTTGGTGGTCAGGCTTTTATTCCAGAAATGTTGGAAAAAATAAGGACTGTTGCTAAGCTTCGTGAAGAAAAGGGCTTATCATTTGATATTGAAGTTGATGGCGGCATTGACAATGAAACCATTAAGTTGGCAAAGCAAGCCGGTGCCAATGTCTTTGTAGCAGGTTCTTACCTTTTCAAAGAAGATCTAGCTGCTCAAGTTGAAACTTTGAAAGCGGCTTTAAATGACTAAGGTGGCTCTGTTTTCTGGAGGCGATCTTACTTATTTCACGAGAGATTTTGACTATTTTGTAGGTATTGATAAAGGAAGTTCTTTTTGTTGAAAAATCAGTTACCGTTAGACTTAGCTATTGGGGATTTTGATTCTGTCTCAGCAGAGGAATTTAAGGAGATCAAAGCCAAGGCTAAAAAGCTGGTAATGGCTCCTGCAGAAAAAAATGATACGGATACAGAGTTGGCTTTAAAAACAATTTTTGACTGTTTTGGCAAGGTTGAAATAATTGTTTTTTGGTGCTTTTGGCGGTCGGATAGACCATATGCTGTCCAATATTTTTTTACCTAGCGATCCTGATTTAGCTCCTTTTATGCGTTGTTTTAAATTACGTGATAAACAAAATTTAGTAGAATTTTTCCCAGCAGGACAACATCAAATTGAACAGGCAACTGATATGGTTTATATTTCCTTTATGGCAGCAAACGGCGCTCATCTGTCTATTCAAGATGCTAAATACGAATTAACAGAAAGAAACTATTTTCAAAAGAAAATTTACAGCAGCAATGAATTCAAGGGCAAACCGATTTGTTTTTCAGTCGCTTCAGGTTATGTTGTTGTCATTCAAACAAAAGATAGGACCTAATAATAAATGGATATTCTTACTCTCTTACTGGCTCTAACAGCATGTTTTATCAGCTCTGCTATTTTTCTAAAACTAGATAAAAATCAATCGGGACTTGAAAAAAAGTTAGATGACAATGCGGATAACCTTTCTGATCAAGTTTCCTATCAGTTGGAAGTTGCTAATAAAAATCAATTGCTTGCAATTAATCAGCAGTTGACACGTTTACAAAATGATCTCTCTCAACAATTAACTGACTTAAGAGAGGTATTGCATCAAAATCTAAATGACAGTCGGGATCGATCGGATAAGCGTTTAGAGCAAATCAATTTACAATTAAATCAGTCGGTCAAAGAAATGCAAACTTCCAATGAAAAACGCTTGGAAGAGATGCGGCAAACCGTTGCAGAAAAATTAGACCAAACCTTACATACGCGTCTGAAAACTTCTTTCGAAACTGTTTCTAAGCAGTTGGAAAATGTTAACCAAGGTTTGGGTGAAATGAAGAACATGGCACGTGATGTTGGCACCTTGAATAAGGTTCTCTCCAATACTAAAACACGGGGAATTCTGGGCGAATTACAATTAAGCCAAATTATTGAAGATATTATGACCGAATCTCAATATGAACGTGAATTTGCAACTGTGAAGGACTCAAAAGAACGTGTGGAATATGCTGTTAAATTGCCGGGGAATCAGCAAGGAACCTATGTTTACCTGCCTATTGATTCTAAGTTTCCACTGGAAAATTATTATCGTTTGGAAGATGCCTATGAGCTTGGTAATAAGGAGCAAATTGATCTTTATCGAAAAAAACTGCTAAGCAGTATCAAGACTTTTGCCAAAGATATTCAAAAGAAATATCTCAATCCACCAGAAACAACCAATTTTGGGATTATGTTTTTGCCAACAGAAGGGCTTTATTCGGAAGTTGTTAGAAATGCTAGTTTCTTTGATGCTTTGCGGCGTGATGAACATATTGTTGTAGCAGGTCCGTCAACTTTATCAGCCCTATTGAATTCTTTGTCTGTTGGTTTTAAAACATTGAATATTCAAAAAAATGCTGATGATATCAGTAAAATTTTAGGAAATGTCAAGACAGAATTTGCTAAGTTTGGAGGTCTTTTACAGACAACCAAAAACAACTCAATCAAGCTAGCAACAATATTGATAAACTTTTAATAACGCGCACCAACGCCATTGGACGAGCACTTAGAAATATTGAATTATATGAAGATGAAAACACTAAGTCGGTTTTAGACCTTTCGCCGCTAGAAGATGAGGGATCAAATGAAAATTAATCAAATGAAAAAGGATGAACCTTTTGAAGGGTTTTATCTGATCAAGTCAGCAGAACTCAGAAAAACAAGAGCAGGAAAAGATTACCTTGCCTTTACCTTTCAAGATGATAGTGGAGAGATTTCTGGTAATCTTTGGGATGCTCAGCCTTATAATGTTGAAGAATTTACTGCTGGGGAAGTTGTCTTTATGAGGGGACGCCGTGAAGTTTATAACGGGACACCGCAGGTCAATCAAATCAGCTTACGGCATCCTAAGGATGGAGAGCCTAGTGATCCTAGAGACTTTAAGGAAAAACCACCTGTTGATGTTGAAGAGGTCAAAGAATATCTTGAACAGATGCTTTTCAAAATCGAAAATGCTACTTGGCAGCGGATTGTCCGCGCCCTTTATCGCAAGTATAGTAAAGCATTTTTCAGTTTTCCAGCAGCAAAAACCAATCACCATGCCTTTGAGGTCGGTCTTGCCTACCATACAGCAACTATGGTTCGTTTGGCTGATAGCATCGGGAATATTTATGAAACACTGGATAAAAGCCTTCTGTTTGCGGGGATTATGCTGCATGATTTAGCCAAAGTTCTTGAACTTTCTGGTCCTGATAATACCGAATATACTATTCGTGGCAATCTTATTGGTCACATTGCTTTGATCGATGAAGAAATTACTAAAGTTTTATCAGAATTGGCTATTGACGATACTAAGGAAGATGTTATTGTCTTGCGTCATGTTATTCTCAGCCATCATGGTCTCTTAGAATATGGCAGTCCCGTTAGACCTAAAATTATGGAAGCAGAAATCATTCATATGATTGATAATATTGATGCTGAAATGATGATGATGACGACTGCTCTATCTCGTGTATCAGAAGGAGAGATGACTGGTCGTATTTTTGCTATGGACAATCGTTCTTTCTATAAACCCAAAGCAAACCATCAAAACACGAAAAAAGATGACTATTAGAGCTCTAATGTTCGTCTTTTCTTTTTAATATGGTATAATAAAAGTAAAAAATGAATGGTGATTTTATGAAATTGCGACGTAGCGAACGAATGGTTGTTATTTCAAATTATTTAATTAACAACCCCTATCAACTAACCAGCCTCAATACTTTTGCTCAAAAGTATGAAGCGGCAAAGTCTTCGATTTCCGAAGATATTGCAATTATTAAGAAAGCTTTTGCTCAAGCTGATATTGGTCATATTAAGACGGTAACTGGTGCCAATGGTGGTGTTATTTTTACACCGACTATTTCAAATGATGAAGCGAGAGCGATTGCCCAAGAACTGTGTCAGCGACTGGCAGAAAGCAACCGTATTTTGCCGGGAGGCTATATTTATTTGTCTGACCTGCTATCAACACCAAGTATTCTAAAAAATATTGGTCGCATTATTGCCAATGCTTTTAAAGATGAAAAAATTGATGCTGTTATGACAGTGGCAACCAAAGGTGTTCCGCTGGCTAATGCCGTTGCTAATATTCTTAATGTACCTTTTGTCATTGTGCGTCGAGATTTGAAGATTACAGAAGGTTCAACAGTATCTGTTAATTATGCTTCTGGCTCAAGCGATCGTATCGAGAAGATGTTTTTATCCAAACGCAGTTTAAATCCCAACAGCCGCGTTTTAATCGTTGATGATTTTCTTAAAGGCGGCGGTACAATTAGCGGCATGGTTAGCCTTTTAAGTGAATTTGACAGTCAGTTGGTTGGAGTGGCAGTTTTTGCCGATAATGCTCAGGAAAAACGTGAGGGCATCAGCTATAAATCTCTTTTAACAGTAACCAATATTGATGTTAAAGAAAGCAAGGTAGATGTTAAGTTGGGAAATATTTTTAGTAAATAAAATATAGCGTATAGTGAAATTGAAAATAGTATAGAGAAAGTTCATATAAGGTCAATTTAAAAATAGCTAGAAGATATAAATCAAGGAAAAAGTGTTTGACAAAGCAGTTCTGCTGTGTTACCATGATAAATGGTACTTTTTACTTTTGGTCTCTCAAAAGTGTACAGAGACGTGCTGACAAATGTTGCAAAGTACACACGGATTGGGACTGTCACCGAGTGCCCAATCACCCCAAAAATAAAAATACAGGAGAATGTAGATGCCTACAATTAACCAGTTGGTTCGTAAGCCACGTAAGTCTAAAGTAGAAAAATCCGACTCACCAGCATTGAATATTGGCTATAATAGCCATAAAAAAGTTCATACTAAACTTGCTGCACCTCAAAAACGAGGTGTCGCAACACGTGTTGGAACAATGACCCCTAAGAAACCTAACTCTGCTCTTCGTAAATTTGCTCGTGTTCGTTTGAGTAACCTTATTGAAGTCACTGCTTATATTCCAGGTATTGGCCACAACCTGCAAGAACACAGTGTTGTACTTATTCGTGGTGGACGTGTAAAAGACCTTCCAGGGGTACGTTACCATATTGTTCGTGGTGCACTTGATACTGCCGGTGTTACTGATCGTAAACAAGGTCGTTCTAAATATGGTACTAAGAAACCAAAAGCATAAGGAAGGGAGATTAAGAAATGAGTCGTAAAAACCGTGCGCCTAAGCGCGAAGTATTGCCAGATCCATTATACAATTCAAAACTTGTAACACGCCTTATCAACCGTATTATGCTTGATGGTAAACGTGGTACAGCTGCTTCTATCGTTTATGGAGCTTTTGAACAAATTAAGGAAGCAACAGGAAATGATGCACTTGAAGTCTTTGAACAAGCTATGGAAAATATCATGCCTGTACTTGAAGTACGTGCACGTCGTGTTGGAGGTTCTAACTATCAAGTCCCAGTTGAAGTTCGTCCTGAACGTCGTACAACATTAGGTCTTCGTTGGTTGGTGACTGCATCACGTACTCGTGGTGAGCACACAATGAAAGATCGTCTTGCAAAAGAAATCTTAGATGCGTCAAATAATACAGGTGCCTCAGTTAAAAAACGTGAAGATACACATCGTATGGCTGAAGCTAACCGTGCTTTTGCACACTTCCGTTGGTAGGATAAAACCCGCTTTGACACTTGTCAACAAGGGGAAATTAGACAAGCGCTTTTTGAGAGCTTGATCTTCTTGTTCAATTGACATGAAGCAAAACATAAAGCGGGTAGGTTATGCCTATCCGTTTTTAGTAACAAAGTAATAAAATTAAAAATAGGAGAAATAAACCTCATGGCTCGCGAATTTTCACTTGAAAAAACTCGTAATATTGGTATCATGGCTCACGTTGATGCTGGTAAAACAACTACAACAGAGCGTATTCTTTACTATACTGGTAAAATTCATAAAATTGGTGAAACACACGAAGGTGCTTCACAAATGGACTGGATGGAACAAGAGCAAGAACGTGGTATCACAATCACTTCAGCTGCAACGACTGCTCAATGGAAAGACCATCGTGTCAATATTATTGACACACCGGGGCACGTGGACTTTACTATCGAAGTGCAACGTTCTCTTCGTGTTCTAGATGGTGCTGTTACTGTTCTTGATGCTCAGTCAGGTGTTGAACCTCAAACAGAAACGGTTTGGCGTCAAGCAACTGAGTATGGTGTTCCTCGTATCGTATTTGCTAATAAGATGGATAAAATCGGTGCTGACTTCCTTTATTCAGTAAGTACTCTTCATGATCGTCTTCAAGCAAATGCACACCCAATTCAATTACCAATCGGAGCAGAAGATGACTTTGAAGGTATTATTGATTTGGTAACAATGAAAGCCGAAATCTATACGAATGACCTCGGTACAGATATTTTGATTGAAGATATTCCTGCTGACTACCTTGATCAAGCTAAAGAATACCGTGAAAAATTGATTGAGGCAGTTGCTGAAACTGATGAAGATCTGATGATGAAATATCTTGAAGGTGAAGAAATTACTGAAACAGAATTGAAGGCAGCTATTCGTAAAGCAACTATTAATGTTGAATTCTTCCCGGTTCTTGCGGGTTCAGCTTTCAAGAATAAAGGCGTCCAAATGATGCTTGATGCGGTTGTTGATTATCTTCCAAGTCCGCTTGATATTCCTCCTATTAAGGGTGTCAATCCAGATACCGATGAAGAAGAAGAGCGCCCAGCATCTGATGACGAACCATTTGCTGCTCTTGCCTTCAAGATTATGACTGACCCATTCGTGGGACGTTTGACTTTCTTCCGTGTTTATTCTGGTATTCTAAACAGTGGTTCTTATGTGTTGAATACTTCTAAAGGAAAGCGTGAACGTATCGGACGTATCCTTCAAATGCATGCCAACAGCCGTCAAGAAATTGAAACCGTTTATGCCGGTGATATTGCAGCTGCAGTTGGTTTGAAAGAGACAACAACTGGAGATTCATTAACTGATGAAAAGGCAAAAGTGATTCTTGAATCAATTGAAGTTCCAGAGCCTGTTATTCAGTTGATGGTTGAACCAAAATCGAAAGCCGATCAAGATAAAATGGGAATTGCTCTTCAAAAGCTTGCTGAGGAAGATCCAACTTTCCGTGTGGAAACAAATGTTGAAACAGGTGAAACCGTTATTTCTGGTATGGGTGAGCTTCACTTGGATGTCCTTGTTGACCGTATGAAACGTGAATTCAAGGTTGAAGCTAACGTTGGTGCTCCTCAGGTATCATATCGTGAAACTTTCCGTCAAGCTACGCAAGCACGTGGTTTCTTTAAACGTCAATCCGGTGGTAAAGGTCAATTTGGTGATGTTTGGATTGAATTTACTCCAAATGAAGAAGGTAAAGGGTTCGAGTTTGAAAATGCCATTGTGGGTGGTGTTGTTCCACGTGAATTTGTTCCGGCCGTAGAAAAAGGTTTGATTGAATCTATGGCTAATGGTGTTCTTGCTGGTTACCCAATTGTTGATGTTAAGGCCAAACTTTATGATGGTTCTTACCATGATGTTGACTCATCTGAAACAGCCTTCAAGATTGCTGCGTCACTTGCTCTCAAGGAAGCTGCTAAAACTGCGAAACCTGTTATTCTTGAACCAATGATGTTAGTCACTATCACTGTTCCTGAAGAAAACCTTGGTGATGTTATGGGACATGTCACTGCCCGTCGTGGACGTGTTGATGGCATGGAAGCACATGGTAATAGTCAAATTGTTCGTGCTTTTGTTCCGCTTGCTGAAATGTTCGGTTATGCAACTGTTCTTCGTTCAGCATCTCAAGGTCGTGGAACCTTCATGATGGTATTTGATCACTATGAAGATGTTCCAAAATCTGTTCAAGAAGAAATCATTAAGAAAAACGCTGGAGAAGCTTAATTTCTTTAGTGAACATGCTAATTAATTCTTTATAAAAAGAATAATAATTTTATAGCATTTCAATAGTGATTATTAAGAGAAAATAAGAAGTTTAAAGTGATAAATCTTGACTTTCTTATTCTCTCTTTTTTCTTGCTAGAATAGGGAAAATCGTTTGCAATTTTCTTAAAATAATTATATAATAATTTTGTTGAAAGGTTGGTTTATATTTGTGTAAGTTAATCTTTTCACAACCGTCTAAAAGGCAATGCCTTTTAAAATAAATTTTTTTGATTTTCATAAGGAGGAAATCACTAATGGTAGTTAAAGTTGGTATTAACGGTTTTGGTCGTATTGGACGTCTTGCTTTCCGTCGCATCCAAAACGTCGAAGGTGTTGAAGTTACACGTATCAATGACCTTACAGACCCAAACATGCTTGCACACTTGTTGAAATATGATTCAACTCAAGGTCGTTTTGACGGTAATGTTGAAGTTAAAGAAGGCGGATTTGAAGTTAATGGTAAATTCGTTAAGGTTTCAGCTGAACGTGATCCAGAACAGATTGACTGGGCTGCTGATGGTGTAGAAATCGTTCTTGAAGCAACTGGCTTCTTTGCAAGTAAAGCAGCTGCTGAAAAACACTTACATGCTAATGGTGGAGCTAAAAAAGTTGTTATCACTGCACCAGGCGGTAACGATATTAAGACAATCGTCTTTAACACTAACCACGATGTTCTTGATGGTACTGAAACAGTTATTTCAGGTGCTTCATGTACTACAAACTGTCTTGCGCCAATGGCGAAAGCTTTACATGATAACTTTGGTATCAAAGAAGGTTTGATGACAACGATCCATGCATATACTGGTGACCAAATGGTTCTTGATGGACCACACCGTAAAGGTGACCTTCGTCGTGCACGTGCTGCTGCAGCAAACATCGTTCCTAACTCAACTGGTGCTGCTAAAGCTATCGGTCTTGTTATTCCTGAATTGAATGGTAAACTTGACGGTGCTGCGCAACGTGTTCCAGTTCCAACAGGATCAGTTACTGAATTAGTTGCTGTACTTGATAAAAACGTAACGGTTGATGAAGTGAATGCTGCTATGAAAGCTGCTGCAAATGAATCTTACGGATATACTGAAGATCCAATCGTATCATCAGATATTGTAGGTATGTCTTTTGGTTCATTGTTTGACGCAACTCAAACAAAAGTTCTTGATGTTGATGGTAAACAATTGGTTAAAGTTGTTTCATGGTATGATAACGAAATGTCATATACTTCACAACTTGTACGTACTCTTGAGTACTTTGCAAAAATCGCTAAATAATATTTATTATTTTGTAAAAGGGGACCTTTGGTCCTCTTTTTCTTGTAAAGGTTAAGGACTTGAGAAAAGCGATACTGTGTATTGGTTAAAATTATTGCTATAAAACCATGATTTACTTTTGCTCTTTTTAATTTATGAAGGAAATATCTGCTGGGTATTCTCTTTTGATTCATTACCTAGCTGCAGTAAAATTTTATAGCAAAACTATTTTAATCTGATTACCTAAATAAGGTTATTTTTCAAGGAATAACAAATCTCCTACCCCTCCTTGCAGCAATTGAAACAAGGACTTTACTTAATAAAGGGCTATCGTCGCCCGTTTATTAAAATGATATAAATAAAATTACTTTGCTACTTTTATTGATTTTGTGATATAATTATCATGTATAAAAAAATTTAAGGAGTCTATATTCATGGCAAAATTGACTGTTAAAGATGTTGATTTGAAAGGGAAGAAAGTTCTCGTTCGTGTTGACTTTAATGTCCCTGTAAAAGATGGCGTTATTACAAATGATAACCGCATTACTGCAGCTCTTCCAACAATTAAATACATCATTGAACATGGTGGACGTGCTGTTCTTTTCTCTCACCTTGGACGTGTCAAAGAGGAAGCAGATAAAGAAGGGAAATCTCTTGCTCCTGTAGCTGCTGATTTGGCTAAAAAGCTTGGGCAAGAAGTTGTTTTTCCAGGTGTAACACGTGGTGAACAATTAGAAGCAGCTATTAATGCTCTTAAAAATGGTGAAGTTCTTTTGGTTGAAAACACTCGTTTTGAAGATGTTGATGGCAAAAAAGAATCTAAAAATGATCCTGAGCTTGGTAAATATTGGGCAAGTCTTGGCGATGGCATTTTTGTAAATGATGCATTTGGTACTGCTCACCGTGCTCACGCTTCTAATGTTGGTATTTCAGCTAATGTGGACAAAGCAGTTGCTGGCTTTCTTCTTGAAAACGAAATTGCTTACATTCAAGAAGCTGTTGACAATCCTGTTCGCCCATTTATCGCTATCCTTGGTGGTTCAAAAGTTTCAGATAAGATTGGTGTTATTGAAAATCTTCTTAAAAAAGCTGATAAAGTCCTTATTGGTGGTGGTATGACTTATACTTTCCTCAAGGCACAAGGCATCGAAATTGGTGATTCACTTGTTGAAGAAGACAAACTTGACATTGCTAAAGATCTTTTGGCTAAAGCAAATGGAAAGTTAATCTTGCCAGTTGACTCAAAAGAGGCTAATGCTTTTGCTGACTACACTGAAGTTAAAGATACTGAAGGTGCAGCTGTTGATCCAGGTTTCCTTGGTCTTGATATCGGTCCAAAATCAATTGCTAAATTTGATGAAGAATTAACAGGTGCTAAGACAGTTGTTTGGAATGGTCCTATGGGTGTCTTTGAAAATCCTGATTTCCAAGCTGGGACGATCGGTGTGATGGATGCTATCGTCAAACAACCAGGTGTTAAATCAATCATCGGTGGTGGTGACTCAGCTGCTGCAGCCATCAACCTTGGCCGCGCAGATAAATTCTCATGGATTAGTACGGGTGGAGGTGCAAGCATGGAGTTGCTTGAAGGAAAGGTACTCCCAGGTCTCGCTGCACTCACGGAAAAATAAGATTTACGCCCGTAAGTTTCAATCCTGATTTTGTAAAAAAGAGCGAAATTGTAATGATAGCAAAGGGGTGGATTTGTCCACCTTTTTGTGAGAATGAAGATATTGTGACGAAAAGAGTTGTGGACGCAACTCTTTTCTTTTCTAGTGCATACAGTAGATAATAGATTCTCTGCGAAATAAGGTGAGCTTAGAAAATCGGTGGAGGCAAAGGAAAGATACTTTCAGGTTTGGCTGCATTGATTGATAATAATCCTCTTTATTGAGAAGGTTGGAAAAAGGCGTTATAATGCGTCTTTTTTGTGCATGAGATCAGCATCAATGAAATCAAATAAGACTGAGACATTATAAGGTAGTTTTCAAGTAGCTTCTTTTTTCCAAATCATGTTACAATAAAAGTATGAAGAAATATCATTTTGATCCCCAAAAATTTACATTAGGTATGCGGACTTTCAAATCGGGTCTAGCTGTTTTTTTAGTGCTTTTGCTTTTTGGTATACTTGGCTGGAAGGGCCTTCAAATTGGTGCTTTAACGGCTGTTTTTAGTTTACGTGAGGATTTTGATAAAAGCGTCCATTTTGGGACGTCACGTATAGTTGGTAACAGTATTGGCGGGGTTTATTCACTGCTATTTTTTCTCATCAATAATCTATTTCATTTTCAGTATTGGGTTACAGTTGTTTTTGTTCCAATATTTACCATGTTAACCATTATGACTAATGTTGCCATGAATAATAAGACTGGGATTATCGGTGGTGTTGCAGCTTTGCTTATTATTACCCTTTCTATTCCCAAAGATGAGACAATTCTTTATGTTTGTGCTAGAGTTTTTGAAACTTTTGTAGGGGTTTTTATTGCCATTTCTGTTAATTCAGATATTGATAGAGTGCGAAAATTTTTTATAAAAAGAAAAGTTTAGAGTTTATGTCAGGAAATATAACATATAGACTTGACAGCTATAAATTTTCAGAATATAATAGACAATGAAAGGAGGAAAGTCATGAAAGAAAAAGAGCTTCGACGGTCAATGGCAGTTTTTCCTATTGGAACTGTAATGAAATTGACGGATTTAACAGCTCGTCAAATTCGTTATTATGAAGATCAAGGTTTACTGACACCAGATCGTAGTTCTGGAAATCGACGTCTTTACTCGCTGAATGATATGGATGTTTTACTGGAAATTAAGGATTTCTTAGATGAAGGATTAAATATCGCAGCTATCAAGAGAGAGTATGCTGATCGTAAAGATCGTGCTCTGAAAAAGCAGAAAGCTTTGACAGATGCGGATGTTCGACGTATCTTACATGACGAACTCCGAAATCAGGGCCGCTTTTCGAGCCCAACGCAACATCTTGGTGGTTTACGTATGTAAATACGTAACGTGGCATTTAATTTTTAAAAGGAGGCCGTTATGGCAATCACAGCAGCAGACATCCGTCGCGAAGTTAAAGAAAAGAATGTTACTTTCCTTCGTTTGATGTTTACGGATATCTTGGGAACCATGAAAAATGTTGAAATCCCAGCTACTGACGAACAATTAGACAAAGTACTTTCAAACAAAGCGATGTTTGATGGCTCTTCAATTGAAGGTTTTGTACGTATTAATGAATCAGACATGTATCTTTATCCTGATCTTAATACTTGGACTGTTTTTCCTTGGGGAGATGAAAACGGAGCCGTTGCTGGATTAATTTGTGATATTTATACAGCAGAAGGGGAACCATTTGCTGGTGACCCACGTGGCAACTTGAAAAAAGCGCTGCGTCATATGGAAAGTCTAGGATATAAATCATTTAACCTTGGTCCAGAACCTGAGTTTTTCCTTTTCAAAATGGATGAATTTGGCAATCCGACAACTGAAGTAAATGATAAAGGCGGTTACTTTGATTTAGCACCAACTGACCTTGCTGATAATACCCGCCGTGAGATTGTCAATGTCTTAACAAAAATGGGATTTGAAGTTGAAGCAAGTCATCACGAGGTAGCTATTGGTCAACATGAAATTGATTTTAAATATGCTGATGTTTTAACTGCCTGTGATAAAATTCAACTTTTCAAATTAGTTGTTAAAACCATTGCCCGCAAACATGGTCTGTATGCAACCTTTATGGCCAAACCTAAATTTGGTATTAATGGTTCAGGAATGCACTGTAATATGTCCCTGTTTGGCAGTGATGGTAAGAACGCTTTCTTTGATTCACAAGATCCTAAAGGGATGCAGCTATCTGAAGTTGCTTATCAATTCTTAGGTGGTTTGGTAAAACATGCTTATAGTTATACTGCTATCATGAATCCAACTGTTAATTCATATAAACGTTTGGTTCCTGGTTATGAAGCTCCAGTCTATATTGCTTGGGCGGGACGCAATCGTTCACCATTGATTCGTGTTCCAGCTTCACGTGGTGTTAGTACACGTCTGGAATTGCGTTCGGTTGATCCTACAGCTAATCCTTATTTAGCTTTGGCTGTTCTTTTAGAATCTGGACTTGATGGCATTGAAAATAAAATTGAAGCACCGGCACCCGTAGAATCAAATATTTATGTTATGACTGTTGAAGAACGCAAAGAAGCAGGTATTGCAGATCTTCCTTCAACTCTTCATAATGCTCTGAAAGCATTACAAGAAGATGAAGTGGTTAAAGCAGCCTTAGGTAACCATATTTATACAAGTTTTCTTGAGGCAAAACGTATTGAATGGTCAAGCTATGCTGCTTTTGTATCACAATGGGAAGTTGACAACTATTTGGATCTTTATTAAGGTTAAAAAACAGCCGATAACTGGCTGTTTTTTAATTGATCTAAATAATTGAATTTTCAGAATTTTTTGAGAAAATCTGTTTTTCCTCATTAATATATGATATAATTTAGGCGTCTATTCGAAAATTTAGCAATAATTACATTTGGTTAGGAGAAGTGTATGAGAGAGGTTATTAAAAAAGCTAAGCAGACGACTTTGTGGGAGCCATCTTTTGAGACAGATGCTTGTGGGATGGGCTTTGTTGCTCAGATTGATGGTATTGCCAGTCATCAGTTAGTGGATTATGCCTTAACGATGTTAGAGAGAATGAACCACCGTGGCGGTACAGGTGCAGAGCCTGATACAGGAGATGGAGCTGGTATGCTGTTGGCCATGCCAGATGAATTTTTTAGATTGAAGGCTAAAGAAGAAGAGATTGATTTACCGCCATTGGGAGATTATGCTGTTGCTCAATTGTTTCTTCCTCAAGATAAAGTGGCAAAAACAATTTTAGAAGACAGTCTGATTAGTGAAATCAAAAGATTAGGCTTTCATGTATTGCTGTCGCGTGATGTTCCTTTCAATTATGACAACTGTGGTCCAGCTGCTCAGGAAATCATGCCAAGTTTTGTGCAGCTTTTTATTGAAAAACCCACTGAAACAAATAGTGGGCGTGCTTTTGAAGATAGTCTTTTCCGTCTGCGCCGCAAGTTGGAAAAAACGTTTGCTGCAGATGAACTCTTTATTTGTTCCTTGTCAAGCAAGACGATTGTTTATAAGGGAATGCTGCATGCCTTTCAGGTTCGCCTGTTTTATCCTGACTTGTCAGATGAAATGTTCAAATCACACATTGCTTTAACACATTCTCGTTTTTCAACAAATACGTTTCCGTCTTGGGATCGTGCTCAGCCTTTCCGCTTCTTAGCGCATAATGGAGAAATCAACACGCTTCGCGGTGCTGAAAATTGGATGCATAGTCATCAAATTGAAGTCTACAATGAAGAAAATTCAGACTCTGCTAAATTAGAAAACTGTCTAGAATATCTCTACCGTCATGGTCGTGATATTCCGCAAAGCTTATTGATGATGGTACCTGAAGCTTGGGGAAAAGATGCAGGACTTTCTAAAGAATTAACAGCTTTTTACGAATATGCTTCCAGTTTTGTCGCTCCTTGGGACGGTCCAGCCGCTCTCGTTTTCACTGATGGTGAGATGGTCGGTGCTCGTTTGGATCGTAATGGTCTTCGTCCTAGCCGCTATTCTCGCACCAAAGATAATTTTTTAATTTGCTCTAGCGAATCAGGTGTCGTTGACATAGCACCTAGTCAGGTTGTTGAAAAAGGGGTTCTTGGCCCCGGCAATATGATGTTAATTGATACCAAAAAAGGCTTGGTATTAAAGAATGATGAGGTTAAAGAGCATTATTCTAAACAACACCCTTATCCACAGTGGGTGCAAGAAAATGTTACTCTTTTGGATGATTTTGCTGTTCAAGAGGAAATTGTCAATGATTATGATATGAACCAAATGTGGAAAATTTTTGGTTATACAGATGAGACCATTCGAACAGTTATTCTCCCCATGTCAGAAAAAGGAGAGGAACCTGTTATTTCAATGGGCTTTGACAGTCCATTAGCAGTATTATCGAGAAAACCGCAGTCTCTCTTTACTTACTTTAAGCAACAATTTGCTCAGGTAACCAATCCTCCTATTGATGCCATTCGTGAGCAATTAGTGGTGTCAACCACAGTCTTTTTAGGTGGCGATGGCGATATTCGTCAAGATAGTGCTGATAATTGTGTCAAGGTTCGGGTTGACAGTCCCGTCCTTTCTAGTCAAGATTTTGCAAAATTAGCCAATTTAACAGATGAACGTTACAAGACGACGACTTTATCCACTGTTTATGACTTAGGAGATTCTGACAATAATCGCCTGCAATATGCTTTGGAAGATCTTTTCAAAAAAGCTGACGAAGCAGTCAATCAGGGCAGTAAGATTATCATCTTGTCAGACCGAGGTGTCACTAAAGGTCGTATAGCTATTCCTATTTTGTTGGCAGTTTCCGGTTTGAATAATTACATGGTTGTCAAAGGAAGAGCGAGTCAATTTTCAATTGTTGTTGATACGGCAGAAGCTTTTGAAGTTCATCATTTTGCAACCTTGGTTGGTTTTGGCGCAACAGCTATTCATCCTTATGGGGCTTATGCAACTCTAAAAGCCCTTGAGAAGACCAGTGACTCTTTTGAAAAATACCGTAAGGCTGCCGAAAAAGGCATTGTTAAAGTCATGAGTCGTATGGGAATTTCAACGGTACTCGGTTATAAAGGTGCTCAGCTTTTTGAGGCAATCGGCCTTTCTGCTGATGTTGTTAACCAATACTTTAGAGGAACAGCTACGCGTATTGAAGGTTTGAGTCTGAATCAAATCGAAAAAGAATACCTAGAACGCGTTGATTTCGCCTTTGGACCAAGAGCCAACGATTTCTTGCCTTCTGGTGGTTCTTATCAGTATAAGACAGATGGAGAGTATCATCTCTTTAATCCACGTTCTATCTACAATTTTCAGCAGGCTATTCGGCGCGGTGATTATGGTCTTTTTAAACAATATTCAACTGAACTAGATAACGAAGCCTTAAAACAGCCGACAACACTGCGTTCTCTCTGGGAATTTCATTCTAAACGACCAAAAGTTGATTTAGCAGAAGTTGAGCCAGCTAAGGAAATTGTTAAGCGTTTTAAGGTTGGTGCCATGAGTTTTGGCTCTCTTTCTAAGGAGGCACATGAAACCATTGCTCAAGCTATGAATGCTATCGGAGCTAAATCAAATTCTGGTGAAGGCGGTGAAAATCGTAGACGCTTCAAACCGCAAACTGATGGTCGCAATATTAATTCTACAATTAAACAAGTTGCTTCTGGACGGTTTGGTGTTAATGCAGAATATCTCATGTCTGCAGAAGAACTGCAGATCAAATTAGCGCAAGGAGCTAAGCCTGGCGAAGGCGGACAGCTTCCCGGTCAAAAAGTCTTTCCTTGGATTGCTGAAATTCGTGGAGCAACTCCAGGTGTGCGCTTGATTTCACCACCGCCTCATCATGATATTTATTCCATTGAAGATTTGGCACAATTAATTTATGATTTGAAGGCCATCAATCCTTATGCTAAAATCAATGTCAAATTAGTGTCAAGTACAGGTGTCGGTACTATTGCTACTGGCTGTGTGAAAGCTGGTGCGGATAAGGTGGTTATTTCAGGTTATGATGGTGGTACAGGTGCCTCTCCTCGTAATTCTGTTCGTGATGCGGGACTTCCATGGGAAATGGGCTTGGCTGAAGCTCACCAAACTTTATCCATGAATCGTCTTCGTCAACGTATGACTTTAGAAACAGATGGAAAATTAATGACGGGTCGCGATATTGCTATTGCTACTTTATTGGGTGCAGAAGAATATTCATTTGCCAGTCTAGCCTTGATTTCGGTTGGATGCGTTATGATGCGTGTTTGTTCACTCAATACTTGTCCTGTCGGCGTCGCAACACAAAATCCTGAATTACGCAAAAACTTCTCAGGCAAGCCAGAACATGTGATTAATATGATGACTTTCTTAGCAGAAGAGTTGCGTGAATACATGGCTGAATTAGGTTTTCGCTCTGTTGATGAGATGGTTGGTCATGCAGAAGTCTTGCAATCGAGATTTGTTGCACAAGGTAAAGCAAAGGCTCTTGATTTTTCAAGAGTTATTGGGAATAGTTTCCCAATTGATCGGAAAAATGAAGATCCTTTTACTGAAGAACGTCAATGGAAAGAACTGGATGGTTTTGCAGCAGCAGCTATTGAAAAAGGCATTAGTGTTACTATTGAAAATACCATCAATAATGTGGACCGTTCAGTAGGAAGCCGCATGGCTGGTTGGATGGCAGAACGTTATGGCAATGACACTGTTAAAGAAGGCTTGATTAAATATCATTATACTGGCATTGCAGGACAAAGTTTTGCGAGCTACCTTACACAAGGCTTAGAGTATACCTTGGTTGGTGAGGCTAATGACTATATTGCCAAATCTATGTCAGGTGGACGTTTAATTGTCAAACCACCGCACGACGCAGCTTACGACGTTGAAAATTCACCAATTGTTGGTAATGTCTCTCTCTTTGGTGCTGTCAAAGGTGAAGCTTATTTTGCAGGTCGTGCTGGTGAGCGTTTCTGTGTTCGTAATTCAGGAGCAAAAGTCGTTGTTGAAGGTGTTGGTGCCCACGGGTGTGAGTATATGACTGGTGGTGTAGCTGTCATTCTTGGAACGACAGGACGCAACTTTGCTGCTGGTATGAGTGGCGGTGTGGCCTATGTTTACGATGTTCATGGTGATTTTGCTCAAAAAGTCAATATGGAGATGGTAGATCTTTATCAGATTGGTGAAACGCGTGGTGATGACATCTTAAAAGACATGATTGAAAAGCACTATGAATATACAGGAAGTGTTAAGGCCAAACGTCTTTTGGCTAATTGGGATGAAGAGGTGAAAAGATTCATCAAAGTTTATCCAAGTGATTTCCATGAAATTAATAATATTGAATATGCTCTTAGTCAAAAAGGCATGAGTGGTGATGAACTCGAATTACATACATTTGAAGTAGCAACTGGCGGCGATGCCACAGCGCAAGAGCGGCAAGCTTTGTTGGCTAGTGTAACAGGAGGGAAATGAGATGGCAGATCCGTTTGGATTTTTAAAGTATGAACGCAAGGATAATCCTTATCGTTCTGTTAGTGAGCGTATCAAAGATTTTGAAGAATTGCAGACAACTTTATCAGTTGAGGAACGTCAAAAGCAAGCTGCTCGCTGTATGAATTGTGGGATCCCTTTCTGTCATGAGGGAACATTTTATGGTGGCGGTCGCGCTGTTTCAGGTTGTCCCAATGACAATTTAATTCCTGAATGGAATGATTTGATTTATAAAGGTGATTTCAGACGTGCTTTTGAGCGCTTGGTACGGACCAACCCTTTACCAGAAATGACAGGTCGTGTTTGCCCAGCACCTTGTGAAAAGGCCTGTACAGAAGGTCTAAATGGTTCAGGTGTTACCATTCATGATAATGAACGTTTTATTATTGATAATGCATTTGAAGAAGGTTGGGTAGCTGATTCTGGTCGCCCGATTGAGCGTACAGGTTTTAAAGTGGCTGTCGTAGGTTCAGGTCCTGCTGGTCTATCAGCTGCTTGGCGTCTTAACCAGTTGGGTCATAGTGTGACTGTGTTTGAGCGTTCTGATCGCTTTGGTGGTTTGCTCATGTATGGTATTCCCAATATGAAATTGGATAAGAAAATTGTGCAACGCCGTATTGATACGATGGCTTCCATTGGTATTAATTTTGTTGCCAATACAGAAATTGGTCGTGATATCACAGCAGAAGAATTATTAGAAAAGTTTGACCGTGTAATCTTAGCAACTGGTGCCAGTGTCCCTCGTGACTTGGATGTTTCAGGACGTGACTTAAAAGGCATTCGATTTGCTGTTGATTTCTTAACAGAAACGACTAAAAATCTTTTGGACAGTGATACACATGAATTACCGCATTCGCTTGAAGGAAAACATGTCTTAGTTATTGGCGGTGGCGATACTGGAAATGACTGTATCGGTACGGCTGTTCGTTTGGGAGCTGCTAGTGTTAAACAATTAGAAATTACGCCACAACTGCCTGAAAAGCGCCTGCCAACAAATCCATGGCCACAATATCCCATGATCAATCGTACAGGCTATGGGCAGGAAGAAGCCAATTTTGTTCAACAGATTGATTTGACGGACTATATCACGTCAACAGTAGAATTTCTTGGTGAAAATGGTCAAGTGACTGCAGCAAAGACAATTAAGGTTGGACCTGGTTTCAAAGCCATTGAAGGAACAGAAGAGATAATTAAGGCAGATCTTGTTCTTCTTGCTATGGGCTTCACAGGTGCTGAAAAAGCTCTCTTTGACCAATTCCAAGTAGAATGTGTCTATGATGATTATTCAACCCGCAACGAAAAGGTTTTTGTTGCAGGTGATGCACGCCGTGGTCCTAGTCTCGTTATTTGGGGAATTCGAGAAGGACGCAAAACAGCAGAAAAAATTGATCAAAACCTCAGAATGATGGTTACAGAGTGAGAGTAGAACAAAAGAGGCAGGACTTTCGTCCCAGCCTCTTCTTTGTTATCAATTAGTAATAGAAAAACTTCTTTTTCTTAAAAAAGTTGAAATAATAATTCGGTATGATGTTACTATTACTAAAAGGAGAAGTTAAGAATAATCGTTATGAAAAAACAATTTTTGGAAAAAGCTGCGTTTACTGTTGCGGCTACGGCAGCAACAGTTGTTTTAGGAAATAAGATGGCTGATGCAGACACTTATACCCTTCAAGAAGGAGATTCTTTTTTCAGTGTTGCTCAACGATATCATATGGATGCTTATGAATTAGCTTCTATGAATGGAAAAGATATTACGAGTCTGATTTTGCCGGGTCAGACTTTGACTGTTAATGGTTCGGCAGCACCTGATGATAGTCAGGCAGCAGCATCAGCTGACACTGCGCAGGCTACCACCGAAACGAACGATGCAAATGCCAATAATTACCCTGTTGGTCAATGTACTTGGGGGGTTAAAGCTGTTGCAACTTGGGCAGGCGACTGGTGGGGCAATGGCGGCGATTGGGCCTCTAGTGCTTCTGCACAAGGTTACACTGTCGGTAACACTCCGGCAGTAGGGTCTATTATGTGCTGGACAGATGGTGGTTATGGACATGTTGCCTATGTCACAGCTGTTGGTGAAGATGGTAAAGTTCAAGTGCTGGAATCCAATTATAAAGATCAACAATGGGTTGATAACTATCGTGGCTGGTTTGATCCAAATAATAGTGGAACGCCAGGCAGTGTCAGTTATATATATCCTAACTAAAATAAAAAAATTAGAGAAGACTTTCTCTTATCAGATTGATGACAAGCTTTTTGAGGCTTGTCTTTTTTGTTTTAGACAAAATCAAAAGCCAGTGTCTATAGGCACTGGCTAAGGATTGGACAAAGAGTAGTTTTTGTTAGACAAGCTTTTCAATAATAGTTGTTTGCAATTATGATTTAAGACTTATCTGGTGTTAATATCATAGGAATGATAATGGGTTCGCGTTCTGTTTTTTCATATAAAAATGGACGTAGTGCATTGACAATAGCGCCATTGACCGATTGAATGCTGGCTTCTTTATTTTTTAGAGCAATACGAATCGCATTGAAAAGAATGCGTTGACTGCTGCGAATGAGATCACCAGATTCACGCATATAAATGAAACCGCGGCTGAGAATATCTGGGCCAGCTAAAATCATTTTGGTTTTAAAATCAACAGTAGCTACTGCTAAGACAACACCATCTTCGGAAAGATCATGTCGGTCGCGCAGAACTGCTGTACCAATATCACCAATACCATTACCGTCAACATAAATATCTTGCGCATTGAAATGTCCGGCACGTCTCGCAGAATCTTTGGTTAGAGCTAGGACATCACCATTTTCCATGATGAAGATATTGTCTTTAGGGATACCGGTATCAATAGCTAAGCTGGCATGAACCTTTTGCATGCGGTATTCCCCATGAACAGGCATGAAGAATTTAGGTTTTATAAGGCGCAGCATCAATTTTTGTTCTTGTTGTCCGCCGTGTCCTGATGTGTGAATATTATTGACCTTACCGTGGATGACTTCTACACCCGCTTCTTGAATGGTATTGATCAGCTTATTAACACTGGTTGTATTACCAGGAATTGGGCTAGATGAGAAAATGACAGTATCACCGGGCTGCAACTGAACTTGTCTGTGAGTTCCATTGGCAATTCGTGAAAGAGCCGCCATAGACTCTCCTTGACTGCCTGTACACATTATCATGATTTCACTGGCATGATATTCTTTGATTTCATTTGGCTCTATAAAAGTGCCCTTGGGTACTTTTATATAACCCAGTTCAATACCGTTAACAATAGCTTTTTCCATTGAACGTCCAAAGACGGCAATTTTACGGCCTGTTTTGACAGCAGCTTCTGCAGCCTGTTGTAAACGAAAAATATTTGAAGCAAAGGATGCAAATATAATACGTCCATGAATACCTTCGATGATATTCATAATGGACTGGCCAACAACTTTTTCAGAATTGGTAAAGGTTGGGACTTCGGCATTGGTTGAATCAGATAAGAGACAAAGAACGCCATCTTCACCCAATGCGGCCATGCGGTGGATGTCTGCTGGCTCACCAACAGGTGTCCAGTCAAATTTAAAGTCACCTGTGCAGACAACTTTACCTTGAGGAGTATGAATGACAATTCCTAGAGGCTCTGGAATTGAGTGAGTTGTTCGGAAAAAAGTGACGCTAAGATTTTTAAAGGTTAACTCAGTATTATGATTAATTTCATACATCTTAGCATCACGCAAGAGACCATGCTCTTCCAATTTACCGCGGATTAGGGCTAGAGCCAGAGGTCCTGCATAAATAGGAATATTAGCTTGCTTTAAGAGAAATGGAATCCCACCAATGTGATCTTCGTGTCCATGTGTAATGATGAGAGCTTTTATACGATCCACATTGTCAACAATATAAGAATAATCAGGAATAACATAGTCAATACCGAGCAGATCGTCTTCAGGGAATTTGATCCCTGCATCAACAATGATAATCTCATCTTGGTATTCAATGCCGTAAGTATTTTTCCCAATCTCACCTAGACCGCCGATAGCATAAACGCCAACTTCTTCGGGTTTTAAATTAATATTTGCCATTTTAGAACTCCGTTAATTGAAAGGCACCTGTTTCTTTTTCATACTCCAAGTGTTTATCTGAAAGAAGTTCTATTAATTCAATATTATAAGCCGTTTTTTCTTCAACTAATTGACGAGCTTGAATACGTCCGTCCAGTTCGGTTTGAGCATCAATATCGAGGTATAAAGTTTTGGTTTGTTCGCGGCGTGGACTGCTGTCTTTAGTTTCTTGATAGAAAACTTTGTAAATCATAGTGTTCCTTTCTGTCATGTCATGATTAATCCAAACTACAAAAAATCAGTCAAATATAACTACATTTGACAAAAACTTATAAAATTTTTACGAGTAATAGATTTAATCTTGATTGTTACGATTACCCAAATTATACCATAATTTAAGGAGTTAGTAAAAGCATTAAAGGAAAATTATTATACTGGGATCTGTAGCCTTACAATAGATGTGAGACCTAGCTCCCAAAAAAGAAGAAACCTTGATATGATAAGAGTACCACCCACTCATCAAAAAGGAATCTTCTCATGACTAGTATACCACAACCCCTTCGTTATTTGCCACACACCCTTGATACTCGCTACCATGCTGTCAAAACCTATCGTGGTGGCGCTTCTGTTGCTTTCATCTGCCGACGCTATAAGGTCTCTAAAGCTTCCCTTATGAGGTGGAACAAACGATTTGACGGAACCAAAGCCTCTCTTCAAGACAAATCTCACAGACCTCTGACACCCCATCCCAAGGCTCATACAGAACAAGAAATAGCCTGGATAAAAAACTGTATTCGAAGAAACCCCCATGCCACTCTCATTGAAATCTTCTACAAGCTCAAATTAAATAAGGGCTATGACAGGCATCCCTGCTCACTCTTTCGGATCTTGAGAAAACTAGACTTCTTCAAACCTGCTAAAGCAAAGACCAAACCCTATATTCCAAAGCCTTACGATACACCAACAAAACTCGGTATCAAGTGGCAGATGGCTGTCAAATACGTGCCAAAAGACTGCTATACTGGGGCAATGCCTGATAAATTCTACCAATACACCATCATTGACGAGGCCAGTCGAGAACGCTTCATCTTCCCTTTCAAGGAACAATCTTCTCATTCCACCATCCAATTTGTCAAAATGGCCATCCGACACTTTGGCTACAAGCCGAAAATCATACAAACGGACAATGGCTTCGAGTTTACCCATTTCAAGGAAAATAAACACGTTCACCCTCTGGATATTCTCTGTCGTGAACTAAGCATTGAACACAAACTCATCCGACCTAGAACTCCCAGACACAACGGTAAGGTTGAACGAAGCCACAGAAACGACAATAGACGATTCTACCAGCACTTACAATTTTATTCTTATGACGACCTCATCAAACAGATGAAACGCTACCTCTACACTTCAAACAGACTACCCATGCAGACTCTGGGCTGGAAATCTCCTATCGACATGCGAAAAGTCCTATCAGGAGCTAGCTCCTGATAGGATAGCAAAAAGCTAGTCAGGTTTTATCTTTTTGGTCTCACATCATTGACAAATGTTCATAAAGGAAAATTATTATACTGGGATCTATCTTTGTTAGTAATGTGAAACCTATATTATCAACTAAAAATGACGATATCTTTTATTAGATTTTAATTTAGCTCCATTTTTACAGCACCTTTTTGGTGCTTCAGACTTTAACAAGTTTTGTTGTTTCTTTAATGAAAAGATTCATCAGAGAATTGAAACACTATCTATAAATTTTCTATAGTGACATTAATGTCGTCTGACATTGATGTCACTTTCTTTTGTTTTTTTATCCTTTATAATAATGCCATACCGTTAAGAAAGGAAACTATATGAATACTCCAGTTATTGTTACCAAAGATATCAGAAAAATTTTTAACAAGACTGTTGCACTTGATGCTATTAGTTTTTCGATTGAAAAGGGTCAAATCTTTGGATTTCTTGGACCTTCGGGTTCAGGAAAAACGACAACAATCAATATTTTAACCGGACAGTTAATGGCAGACAACGGTCAATCCTCTATTTTAGGACAAGACTCCCGCAAATTAACGAGTCAAGAATTAGGAAAAATTGGTTTGGTCGGTGATACCAGCGGTTTTTATGAAAAAATGTCTCTTTATAATAACCTGCTTTTTTATAGTAAATATTATGGGATAGATAAAACGACTGTTGACAATCTCCTCAAGCGAGTCGGTCTCTATGACAGTCGAAAAACAGTAGCCGAAAAGCTCTCGACAGGTATGAAGCAGCGGATGCTTCTAGCTCGTGCATTAATTAATAAGCCTCGCGTTCTATTTCTTGATGAGCCGACCTCAGGTCTTGATCCGGCTACTTCTCAGACTATTCATTCTTTAATTTTAGAACTAAAAGCGGCAGGGACTGCCATTTTTCTAACTACCCATGATATGAATGAGGCTACTCTGCTTTGTGATAAACTGGCTTTGCTTAATGAAGGCCGGCTGGTTGAACAAGGCAGCCCGAAAGATTTAATTCAGAAATATAATAAGGACAAGCGGGTTAAACTGAGCTACCGGGATGGTTCGGAAAGAATTTTAGATTTTACTGAACTGGGTCAAGCGATGGCTAGTGATAGTGAAAAAATAATTGCAATTCATTCTTGCGAACCAACATTAGAAGACATCTTTATTCAATTGACAGGAGGTAAACTCAATGTTTAGACAATTTATGGCCCTGCTTTGGCTGCGCTGTCAGATTATTCTTTCTAATAAGAGTGTTCTCTTGCAAGTACTTATGCCTGCAGCTTTGATTTATCTTTATCGTTTTATGATAGACAGTCAGTCTGGTCCAAAAGCCCAAATGGCTCTTGCTTATCTGATGATCTGTATTCCTTTTGCCATTGTTCTGGCTGTGGGCAGTCCGATTTTGACTATTTTGGCAGATGAAAAAGAAAAGAAAACACTAAAAACTCTGCTGCTTAGCGGTGTTAATACTAGTGAGTACCTCTTATCAACATTAGTTGCCCCAATTGTCTTAACAGTAATCTATCTGACGCTTACTCCGCTTATTTTGGATGTGCCGATTGATAATGCAGCGAATTACTGTATTATCGGCAGTGCTACAGCTTTAGCGATCATGCTTCTCTACTTATTGCTAGGCTTACTTGTCAAATCACAGGTTATGGCTCAGGTCGTTACGGTTCCGACAATGCTGATTTCGGCTTTCTTACCGATGCTCTCCAGTATGGATAAGACAGTCGCCAAAGTGACAGACTACAGCTTTATGGGACTTTTTACCAAGTTTTTCACCAAATGGGAGGACTTTTCTTGGGACCATGCCATCTTACAAACATCAAGCTTACTTATCTGGCTTTTGGCACTTTTAATACTGATTGTCCTAGTGGTCAGACAGCAAAAGAAAAGCTAGTTATTCATAAACAAATTAGTCTTCCTTATTACAAGGAAGTTAAAATGGAGGAGAATATGATTGGATTAAATTTTGTCTTTGAAAAAGATGAATTGCTGTATTCACTGAAATTATCAACTCAAATTGATCAAAACTATAGCTTGGATTATTTTGATTTTGATAATCAAAGTTTTGAAGATTTTATTGATTACTTAGAATTCTTAGAATTTGATCAATATATCTTTATTAAGCTTGAAGAAAATAATAGATTAAAACATCTTGTTAGCTATTTAAAAGCCCAACTTGATATGAAAATTGAAGTAATGGCTATTGAGAATCTTGATAGTTTACTTGAAGAGTCTAAAATACAGGAAATTAAAACTGAATTAGAAAATCATGATTTATATCACAAACTAAGCTCTCTTAAAACAGAGAAAATCTTTCAAAATGGCTTCAAAGCTTTTAAAACTGCTACTTATCCAAATTTGCCTAAAGGTTTGTTGAAACACGCTTTTGTTGATGATTTGGGGAAATTTATTTCAGAAAATCATAATTTACTAAATCATTTCGCAATCAACAGTGCTGTCTATACACATAACAAAGTTGCTAAAGAAGAGTGGCCAGTTATTATTAAACCTGTGGCAGATTTTCAAAAACTGAACTTTAAGATTTTGAATCAGGAGTCTTTGAAGACTCTCTTTAGACAGTTTATAGATTTTGGCCGAGTAAGCTTGACAAATTATATTGCAGATTATGGTGTGTTGACAGGAATTGCTAATTTAAATTCCTTATACTTCATGGAGGGGCAGTTTTATTTAGATTCTCAAGCGAAAATGAGACTTGGAAATTCAGGAGACAGCTACCAGAAACTCCATAATCAAGCTAGTTTGCAATTATCGGAAATTGATAATTTATTAATAAAAGAGAATGTAAAATATTTGTTGACAGTCCTATTAGACATTACCCATGTTTACGGAGAAATGGATTTTATTACTCCGTACAACAACTACCAAATTAAAGCAGTGGATGTACCACTTAACCAGTTGGAGTGGATTGCCTTTAAAAATGATAGTGCACATTTTGCTTTTAATATTAAAACTGGGCGTTTATTTAAAGTGAATGGTTTAGTTACCCAATATTTAGAATGCATCATTAAGGATAAGACCGGTAACATTGACAATAAGAAAATAATGAGTCAAGTGAAGGAGATGCTGCAAGTTTATGGATAAATCATTAATTTTTAGTAAGCTTCAAAAAAGAGCAGAAGAGTTAAAGCTCATTGAGAATCTTTATGAGGATGATATCTTTGCGAACTACTACCAATCAATTGTTAATCAAGATGAATTGTTAGAGGATGATATTGACAGCTATAAACAATTTTTTGATAAGTCAATGCCCATTTTAGAAATTGGTAGTGGGACAGGTAGAATTTTTAACCCTTTATTTGAAGATGGCTATAATATTTTTGGTTTAGAGCCTGCAAAAGAAATGGCAAAGTATATTACCGATGAAGGCCGAGATAGGATTTATTCTCTTACCCTACAAGAAATTGGGAATCTTCCGCAGAAAAACATCGAGGTCATTATTATTCCGGCGACGACAGTTTCGCTTTTCAGTCATGGAGATTTCTATGGTTTTTTGAAAAAGATTAAAGAAACTCAGCCCCATATTAAGAGAATTGTATTTGACTTCTTAAAAGAAAGCTTTTTTGAATCAACGGCTGGTCTTATACAATCTAGCCAAATAAATGGTGAAAAATTTTACAATGTTAACTTTTTTGATCAATCTGAAGAACGGATTATCTACAATTTGGTAAGTCCTCAGAAAATAGGTATCTCTATTAAATATTCTTATTCGTATGAAGTATTAGAAGGCATGTTTAGAAAATTAGGACTTAGTTTGAAACTTGTGAAGGATTTAGACAGTTATGCCATGGTAGAAGGAGTTTTTCATGGGGAAGAATAATTTGCTTTTAATTGGTTCAGAAAGTCATATTTGTCAGGGCTTTTTGAAAAATTATTCCGAGGATTTTGACCAAATCGTTGGAATTGATTTTCCCAAAAAATCTAGCAGTTTAACAACTTACCTTTCTGTTGATTTTCGACAAGATGATTCTTTCCACAAGATGGAAACCTTTTTAAAAGAATTAGACCTAAACTTTTCCAGCGTTGTGTTTACTTCTGGTATTAATTATATGAATGATGCATTTGGAGTGACCCTTAAGGATTGGGAAAACACATTTGATATTAATGTAAAGGCAGCTCTCTTTTCTATGAAGGCAATTTATAGCTATCTGTCTGACAAAGCTTCTATCGTTTTTATAGCTTCGCAAAATGGTGTTGTTGCTCACGAACAAAGAATAGATTATGGACCTGCCAAAAGTGCCTTAATCCAATTGGCGAAAAATCTATCAGTTGATTACGCTAAAATAGAAGATAAGGATATCAGGGTCAATACAATCTCGCCTTCATATATCATTAATGATAGTAATAAGGAACTGTTATCTTCGGGCTTTGGGAAACGCTTACTAGCAAAGATTCCTTATAGGAAGTTTGTGACGGTTGAAGATGTTAGTCAGACACTATTTTTCCTTCTAAGTGAGAACAGCAGAGCTATGCGTGGACAAAATCTCATTTTAGATTATGGTTATACTATCATTTAGGAGGTAGATAATGTATCAAACAATAGAAGAATATAAGGATATTCAGTACCAAATTAACGATAATAGAAGATGGCTATATAATGTCCGAAACGATCGTATGATTACGTCCAACCATCATTTGGAAAAGTATTTGGAAGCTATTGAAGAACCTGATAACCCTCTGCACGATTTTTATACCTCTCCTTATAGGAGAGGGAAATGGACCAACTTTCACCTGATTAGACTAATTTTAGATAGTTCTAAGATTAATGCTTTCTATAAAATTTCTTTATTTTTAAATAGATGGTATTTAACACTTTTGATGTTAATAAGCAGTTTTATCTTGCTACCTATTGTAGCAACAGCAACCTCTGTTGATTTGACTCATTTTTCACTGGAACACTTTTCAGCTTGGGATATAGCAGCTATTTATTTTGTGACTACTGTGATAATTCTCCCATTGCATGAATATGCTCACTTTTCAGTTTATTATAAGTATTTGAAACCATCTAAAGTTACTTTTGGATTCTCTTTGAGATATTTTTCTATGCCTGTCTTCTTTATCAAGGTTCCTTTTTATAAAATTTTAAAAGGAAGAAAGAAGAATGAGTTGGTTTTAGCTGGTGTAAAATTTCAAGTTGCCATTTGGTTTTTCTTAACCTTAATAGCTTTGATATATCCATCTAATTTCCTATTTGGATTAATTATTGTTAATCTAGGACTTATTATTACCAATTTATTGCCGTTTTTAAAATTAGATGGTTATTGGTATCTTAGCAACTTGCTTAAGGTAGAGGACTACATGGCTTATTTCAAGGATATGTTTTCAAAGAATAAAAAGTTCAGATTAGATATCTTTTTGTTAGGTATCGTAAATTTTCTTATGATCATTCTTTCCATTATTAGTTTTATTCATAGTTTACTTGGCCATTTTATTTAGAAGGTGAGGAGAAAAATGAAAAATTATGCTTTGCTAAACGGTGCTTATGATAATAAAACCATGTATGATTTCAAGCCCGTCAGGGCAGATAACACTTATTTATATGATAGTCAAAATAGGAAGTATCTTGATTTAAGAAGTGGTTTATGGAATACTTCACTTGGTTATATTGATTCTCTCTACCAACGGGTTTCCAAGCGATTTGATCAAGTATTAAATAAAAAACTCCCCTATCTTGATATTCATTCTTTTCAACATGATATTTACGATGAAGTGGCCCAAAAAGTCTTAGAGCTAACAGGGCAAGCTTTTAAGCGAGTTCTTTATACGAATTCTGGTTCAGAAAATACAGAATTAGCTTTAAAAATCGCTGATTATACCAATAAGAAGGGGGAAAATAATCGTATTCTAGCCTTTAAAGATTCTTATCATGGAACCTTCTTTGGCGGTGTTTCAGTGAGTGGTATTGATCAAGAAATCAATAGTTCTTTCTATCCGAAATATGGAGAAGTAACGTTTATAGACTACCCTAAATCTGCAGAACAAGAAAAAAATGTCCTAGATTATATTGCCAATGTAGCTTCTTTCTATGATGTCATGATGATTGAACCGATTTTGGCTTCGGCAGGTATCTACTTTGCCAGTATAGATTTTTTCAATGCACTTTTAAAACTACTGAGAAAAAATCAAGTCTTGATTGTCTTTGATGAGGTAGCTACTGGATTTTTTAAAACAGGGAAGCCGTTTTATTTCCAACAGTTATCTGAAAAACCGGATATTTTATGCCTCAGTAAAGCTATTAATAACGGCATTACATCTTTTGGCTGCGTCTGTGTTAATGAAGAAGTTGACGCAAAATTACAGAAAAATCCCAAAACGATGGAGCACTTCTCAACTCAAAATGGGAATCTTTTAGGATTAGAGTCGGCTAATATTGTTCTGGATTACTATCTTAAGTCTAGAGACGTTATAGAAGGCAAAGTCAAAGATATTTCTGATAGTATTTCAAATGTCTTAGATTCACAAAATGTGTTCTACCGTAATCAGGGAATTATGACAGCGATTAGGACAGAAAGCAACCAATCGTTACAGCTAATGAAGTCGTTAGAAAAACTTGGGATACTTACTTATCTTTACGTTAATGAAGAAGAAGAGGGACTGTCTATTATGCCACCGATTAATATTAATCTAAATGTTTTAGAAAAAGCTCTCAAATTGATTTCTAAAAAAATTGAAAGTCAAAATTCCTTTTAAGCTCAGTTTTTAGAGATAAAAACTTTGAAAGGGGGTGATGAAATGGAAGAAAAGAAGCAAATGTCTAATGTGAACCTTTATCAAGAAATTGAAGTTGACGAATTAAACACTAACTTTGGAAAGTTAATTTGGCAAGCATTATTACAGCCAGTCATTTTATAGCTTAATCAAATTTCTAATATAATTTTGAAGGGAGGTGATAGAATGAAAGGACAAAATAAAAATGAGACAAAGCTGCCTGTTTTAGAATTTGATGAAATTACTTCAGAAGAATTAAATGGATGGGGGTCTTATGCTTTAGGGGTAGCAGTAGGCGCAGGAGGAAGTTTAGCTGTTGCTGTTGCTATCACTTAATATAGAGAGGAGTTGCTGTGAAAATATTACTTTCAAGAAAGCTATTCTATTTTGAAGTTTTCATAACATTAATATTAGTATATTTAGGTTCAAGTTTTTTAAAGAATCATGAGGTACTAACGAATTTTCAAATTTTGTTAATTAGTATGCTGTCGATTCTTGCTGTTTTTACAGCAGGAGTTGCAGTTGCAAATTTTAAAACAAATCAAAAAATTAAAAGAAGGAGAAAAAATGATGGAAAAAGAGTTGATGTTTGAAGAGGTCACAGTTGAAGAATTGAATGGAGTTAATCTTAATGACTTTAATAATGGGGTTCTGGCAGGAGTGGGAGTTGTTGCAGCAGGAGCTGGACTTGCCGCTGTTCTGACATAGACAGATAGAATTCTTTAAGATGGGGACAAACTTCTTTTTGGAGGTTTGTCTTTTTGTTTATTTATTTGAATAAGTTACAGTAAAAAGTGTTCTGTGCTGATCTAATAAATCAAAAAAGAAAAGCCCTGTAATACCCTTAGCAAGCGAATATACCTGCCATAGATATTACAGAGCTAGTTAGTATACTATTGGGAATTGTCAAGCCGGCTCACCCCAGATGAATCATTCCTAACAATATTAATTATTAGTATATTACCATTCCTAAAAGAACAAGGGTAGTTAAGACTTCCAATACTTTTTTCAAGTTCATTTGATAAAAACTTCCTTTCATTTGATGAGTCCATTCTACCCCAGATTCCTCAAAGCAACAACGACATTGGTGTCACCTCTTGTAAAAAGAATGTTTTTTTAAAGAGAGTAATCCTTTGTGTACTGGTGATTTCACTCCTTGCTTTAAAAGTATAGACGCTAAAGTTATAAACTTAACAACGTCCCCCCTGCTAGTCTATCCCATCATTTGCCATCTCTATTTTAACATCTGCAATGATAATAGGATCACCGAGAATTTCGCCCATAACCAAGGCTTGCTGGTAGAGTTCCTTGGCTTTTTCCTTATCCTTGACAACATTTATATAGTACTTGGCTTCAAGCTCCAAAAGTGCTGGTTTGTAGGTGGGGAGCTGAGCCTTATCGATAATTAGCTGAGCCTTCTCTAGTAAAGGAAGAAGGTTCTGGTAATCATCATGAAGGACATGAACAGAAGCAGCCTCAATAACAGCAATCAAAAATTCAATGTTATAAAGTTCCTCTGCTGTCAGCTCTTGCTTGAGCAATTTTTGTTCAAGCAGCTTAAAGGTTGCGTGATCATAGACCGCTGTTTTTCCGCACTTCTGTAAAAAATAGCTCATGTAAAGATAGTCATTAAAGGCAAAAGTCTCCTTTTTGAGGACTTGCTCAAGGGCATCGTCGTAAATCTCCTCAATGTTAGGAATGTCCTTTTGATGGGAACTCTCTAGGATATTCTCTGACAGATCCAAAAAGAGCAGTTCATCCTCGGGCAGGATGTCAAAGTATTTGTCATAGATTTCTTCGATCAGCTCCTGCTTCTGCTGGAGCCTTTCCTTATCGGCATAGGTAGGGAATTTCACGATTTGTCCCTTTAACTCCCAGTAATGGTCTGGTATCTGGATGTCCTCACCTTCTAGCAAATTAGCGATTTTCACTCCTAAACGCTCAGCAATGAATTCTAATTTTTCTAAAGTCGGCAAAGACTGCCCGCCCTCAATCCGCTGAAGCTGACGAATGGTCAGCTTTGCTTCGTCTCCGCACAAAAGGCTCTGTGTGAGTTGCTTGCGATTCCTTTCTGCTTTAATCCGCCGTCCTAAATCTTCTTTTATTGTCATGATGGTTCAATTCCTCCAATATGCCGATTATATCATTATCTCCTATGACTGTACAGTATCAAGAATGGTTTTCTGTTATTCTGGATTCTGAAATGCTCGGTTTAGATTTTACACTTGTTGTTATGTCTATCTTTAAGTTTAGTTATCAGCTATGGTGTAGTCCATAAAACTTAAAAAAACCGGCTCTATCATATCTGTAGTAGCAAGTTCACGTTTTTGTAGAAGATTGATCAAGGGTTGAGTTTTTTAAGATTGCGATTGTTTAGTCTATTGTTAACAGTTTGTGTAATTGTCTTAGCAGAACGCAAAAGCGGGAACCATCTATCGGCAAGATAGATAGCTTCCATCAGATGGACTTCTTTTTCTAGCCGTTTGAGGGTATTGACGATAAATTTTTCTGAGTTTCCATGTCTCTAATATTCAGCGGTATCAAGCCAATTAGTCTTTCCTTACAAAGAGACTTAAATGATATCATAAACCGAATGACTGGTAAGAGGTTTCCACAATTTTTACCCTGATTGCTGAATTGCTAACTTCCCAGTCCGATAGGAGAAGATTTGACGATCTCAAAGGTCTTAAGCTTTCCATAGAAAAGCTCCTTTTGACTATTAGTTCAGATAACTGTGATTGCGATACCAGCGGATAGTGTCTAACAAGGTTTCCTCAAAAGGTCGGAATTGCCCGCCAAGTTCCTGCTCAGTTTTTTTATGGCTAAAATATGTCCGAAGATATTCTTCAGCTGTGATGTCTGCAATTTCTTTACTGACCAGAACAGGCTTGCCAGTAATCTTATGATAAAGCTCATTCCACTGAGCTAATGCCTGAACAAGAAAAATAGGAATATGGCGTTTTGGAGCAGGAATGCCTGTTATTTCTTCCAAGGTTTTGAAGATACTTTCCATAGTCATATGACGTCCTGCGGCCAAATAGCGTTCATTTCTGCGCCCGTATTTTAGAGCTAAAATATGAATGTTTGCAACATCTCTGGCATCAACGACACTGTAGCTAGCTTTGGTGATGATCCCGGGTAGTTTTTGCTGCATGTAATCCAAGATTAGTTGTCCCGTAGCAGTTGGTCCCATATCTCCCGGACCATACATAGAACCTGGTAAAACATAGCAAAGAAATAAATCTGGATACTCCTTAAGAAAATAGCTCACAGCATTTTCGCTTAAGATTTTACTACGATAATAATCTAATTTGGTATTGGGATCTCGTGACATGGTCTCATCAATGAGTTGATTGCGTCTCCCTCTAAGCACGGCAATAGAAGACGTATGAACCATTTGACGAATACCTTCTTCATAGGCTGCTTTTAATAAATGAGTGGTTCCTGTAACATTAGTATCGTAGAGTTCTTGCCAATGTTTTCCGCCTTTATGACTATCGCGAAAAAAAGCAGCTGTATGAAAAAGAGTGTCGCAATCAGTAAAAGCAGATCGAAAAGCTTCGGGGTTAAGGATGTCTCCTTTAACATATTGGATAGGTAAATCACCAAATTGTAACCTAGCTTTTTCCATGGAACGTACGAGAGCAGTGACTTTTATCCCCTGCTTAAGTAAAGCACGAACAAGATTGTTGCCTAAAAGACCGGTGGCACCAGTTACAAAAGCATGTTTGATAGTTCTTGGACTTCTTGTGTTATGAGACTTCATTTCAATTGTCCTTTCTTAGTGGCTAGTCAATTAATAAAGAATTTAATCCAAAAATAGATGACATGTCATCTATTTTTGGATTATTTTATATTTTTTAACTTAAATTGTCAACAATTTGGTGAATCTAGTGTAAAATAATAAAGAAGCGAATTATATTTTTAGAAGGAAAGTGCACAATGTCATTGAAAGGGTCTCAATTTAGGTATTTATTTAAAAGTGCTGAAAAACTGGCTATGAAAGAATTAAGTAAATTATTAGAACCTTTGGGAATAACTCCTAATCAAGGAGAAGTCCTTGTCATATTAGGAAGCTGTGCTCCGCTATCTTTAAAAGAATTAGGAAATCTACTCATCTGTGAAGAAAAAAGTCCTAGCAGATTGGTGCAGTCACTTATTAAAAAGGGATTACTCTCTAAGGAAAAATCGAGCAATGATGGCCGCAGTTTTCTTCTTTCTTTAACGCCTGCAGGTCAGGAATTGCTTCCAAAAATTAAAGAGCAGGAAAACATATTTGATCAAAATCTAGAAAAAGCGTATCCAGAAATTGAACACTTCAGTCAAGCTTTAAGAGAGTATACGAAAGGTAGTTTTTACGAGGAGAAACTCAAACGTCGTTTCCTCTGGAATGAAGAATGAAAGGAAATTCATGAAAATTTTAGCATTTGATACCTCTAGCACAGCGCTCTCTGTTGCTATTTTAGAAGATGATCGGTTATTAGCTGACACAAGTCTCACTGTTAAAAAGAATCATAGCATTAGTTTGATGCCAACTATTGATTTCTTGATGGAGTCAGTTAATTTAAATCCTCAAGATTTGGATAGGATTGTAGTTGCTGAAGGCCCAGGTTCTTACACAGGTCTGCGCGTGGCTGTAGCGACAGCGAAGACCTTGGCTTATACGCTTACTATTGATTTGGTTGGCGTGTCCAGTTTGGCAGCGCTTGCGCTTAACAGTCATCATGAAGGGCTCATTGTACCTATCATGGATGCCAGACGGCATCATGTTTATGTTGGCTTTTATGAAAATGGCAGAGCAGCGAAGGCTGATCGATATGCTTCTTTGAGTGCTGTTTTGGAACAGTTAAAAGGAAGAAAACAAGTCACCTTTGTAGGAGAAGTGACAGCATTTCGCCAAGAAATTAATCAGACCTTTCCTGAGGCAAAAGTCTTGGAAGTTCTGCCATCCGCTTTTAAAATCGGTCAGGTCGGACAAAAACTTACTCCAGTTGATATTCATGCTTTTGTTCCCAAATACCTTAAAAAAGTGGAAGCAGAAGAGAATTGGCTCAAAACGCATGAAGATTCTGGTCTTTCTTATGTCAAACGGGTGTAATGATGAAAGATGAGAAAAACCAAGAAATAGCTGCTATTCTCTTTGCCATCCTAGAGGATGTTTATCAGGTCTCTCCTTGGAGTCAAAAACAGATTTTGACTGATATGAATCGTCTAGATGTGGATTATTTTTTTGTTTATGATGATAAGGAAATTGTGGGCTTTTTATCTATTCAGCATTTAGTAGGGGAGTTAGAATTGACAAATATAGCTATTAAGAAAGCCTATCAAGGACAGGGGCTAGGTAGTCAACTCTTAGCAATGTTAACAAAGGATGAACTGCCCATCTTTTTAGAAGTGCGAGCTTCCAATCAAGCAGCACAGGCCCTTTATCAAAAATTTGGCTTTCGGTCTCTTACTACAAGAAAGGATTATTATCATAATCCTAAAGAAGATGCCATTTTGATGAAACGTGAAGGTTTAGTAGATTATTAAGATAAGAAGGACATATGATAGATAGATACATTTTAGCCATCGAATCATCTTGTGATGAAACCAGTGTGGCCATTTTAAAAAATGAAGATCAACTTTTAAGCAATATTATTGCCAGTCAGGTAGAAAGTCATAAGCGTTTTGGTGGTGTGGTACCAGAAGTTGCCAGTCGTCATCATGTCGAAGTTATTACACTGTGCATTCAGGATGCTTTACAGGAAGCTGGAATTACTGCAGGCGATTTATCTGCTGTCGCAGTGACTTATGGTCCAGGTCTTGTTGGAGCTCTTTTGGTAGGAATGGCAGCAGCTAAAGCTTTTGCTTGGGCCAATCATTTGCCCTTAATTCCAGTTAATCATATGGCAGGTCATTTAATGGCGGCGCAAAGTATTGTCGATTTGCAGTATCCGCTTTTAGCGCTCTTGGTGTCAGGGGGGCATACAGAACTTGTCTATGTAGCTGCTCCCGGTGATTATCGTATTGTTGGGGAGACTCGAGACGATGCTGTTGGTGAGGCATATGACAAAGTTGGACGCGTCATGGGCCTTACTTATCCTGCAGGCAAAGAAATTGATCAACTAGCTCATCAAGGACAAGATATTTATGATTTTCCGCGTGCTATGATGAAGGAAGATAATCTTGAATTTTCCTTTTCAGGCCTTAAATCAGCTTTTATTAATCTTCATCATAATGCCCAACAAAAAGGAGAGCAACTCCGCTTAGAAGATTTATGTGCCTCTTTCCAAGCAGCTGTTTTGGATATCTTGATGGTGAAAACAAAAAAGGCTTTGGCAGCTTATCCTGTAAAAACTTTGGTTGTTGCTGGAGGTGTTGCAGCTAACCAAGGTCTTCGTGAACGCTTAAAAGAAGGCATAAAAGATATTAATGTTGTCATTCCCCCACTACGCCTTTGTGGTGATAATGCTGGAATGATTGCTTATGCTGCGGCTGTTGAATATGAAAAAGGCCATTTTGCAGAACTTGACTTAAATGCTAAACCAAGTTTGGCTTTTGAAGGGTTAGAATAAAAATAAATACTCTGAACCTCATGTTCAAGAGTATTTTTCTGTGTTATAATAAAGGCATTATCTTTTGTGGAGAAATTATATGCAAGAAAAAGGCTTCAAGGAAGGAGTTCAGGCTTCTCTGCCGACCGCTTTAGGATATGTTAGTATTGGACTGGCCTGTGGGGTTGTAGGAGCAAATTCAGGTTTAACGCCTTTTCAGATGGGCTTAATGAGTCTGTTAGTCTATGCTGGCAGCGCTCAATTTGTCATGTGTGCCATGTTTGCAGCTGGTGCAGATTTGTTTTCAATCGTCATGACTGTTTTTTTAATTAATCTTCGAAATTTCTTGATGAGTTTGCATGCGACAACGATCTTTACTAAATCCAGCCTTTGGCAAACTATCTGTATCGGAACACTCATTACAGATGAGAGTTATGGTGTTCTCTTGAATGAACATGTTCATCATAAAAATATGAGTACAGCTTGGATGCATGGCAATAATATTACGGGGTATATTGCTTGGTTATTTGCAGTTGTTTTGGGCACTGCCTTGGGTTCTGTTATTCCTAATCCTGAGATGCTTGGTTTGGATTTTGCGCTTGTTGCTATGTTTGTTTCTATCTTTGAATCTCAATTAGCCGCTATGATGCAGTTCGTAAAGCTTAAAAAGATCGGTCTCATTTTATTGGCTGTCACTTTATCTTATTTTTTATTAGTCATTATGATATCTGAATCTTTGGCTGTTTTACTTTCAACATTAATAGGTTGTTTTGTGGGGGTGCTTCTTGATGTCAAATAATTTTATTTTACTTGCCATAGGACTTAGTGCCTTAGTAACATGGATTCCACGGATTGCTCCCTTTATTTTAACCAAATATAAAGACTTGCCGAATTTTATGATTCGTTTTCTCAATTATTTGCCAATTACGATTATCTTTGCTTTAACATTATCTAGCGTTGTCATTGAAAGAACAGGGCATTTACCAAGTATCAAATGGTTGGAATTGTTGGCGGTTTTGCCGACTTTCTGGGTGGCTGCCAAGACAAAGAATATTCTCTTAGCAGTGGTAGCAGGAGTTCTTATAATGGCTTTTCTAAGATTTGTTTTTTGAAGATAGAGCACTTTGGTCCTTATTCCTGCCAAGGAAGGTAAATGTTTTTACTATCTTTCTGTGATAATAAAATTAAAAAAAGCAAGAACAACTCAGTGTCCTTGCTTTTTTTGATGACGCTTTTTCTGCTTAAGTTGATATTTGTACTGTTTTAGAGCCTGACGTTTTTCTTTGCTTTGAGATTTTTTCTCTTGTTTGAGAGCTTCATGAAGCTTTTGCATTTCTGCCTGAGCCTTAGTCGAAACTGCCTCTTGTTTCTTTGATTTGTTGAGAACCCTTTGCATACGCTTGGGATTCATTTTCTTAGGCTGCGGTATATCATTAACATGAGAATCAGTTTTGATACGATCGTATTTCTTAATCAAGCTGGGCAGCTTTTTAGCAATAAAGTTCCAAATATCAAAATCTTTAGGCTCTTTACCAAAGGGATAACGAAAGGCTTTATATTGTCCTTTACGGTTGACATGTTCAACCAAAGCGAACCAAAATGTACCATCAAAATAGACTGTCAATTTCATGATAGTCCCCTCCCAAAGAAAATTTGATAAAGGACGACCTGGAGGGAAGGTTACTGACATCATCACGATGCTTGCAGACTACCAACTGCAATGTGTTTTTATATCATAGATATTATAGCACGATGAGTGACGCAGGTAAAGCTTGTTTCTTAGTCATTGAATTGTTGCGCAGGCAAAGTTTAAAGTAATATTATAATTATTGGTAGTGCAAACTGCCAGCAACCCAGCCAGTACAAAGGGCTGCTGTGATATTGAATCCGCCAGTATGAGCATTAATATCAAGCACTTCACCAGCAAAATGTAGACCAGAAACCGTTTTGCTTTCCAAGGTTTTAGGATTGATTTCCTTTAAATCAATACCACCCTTGGTCACAAAAGACTTAGCTAGAGACATTTTACCAGTAATTGGAATCGGTAAAGCTTTGATTTTCTGGAGAATTTTTTCCAAATCTTTTTTGGAAAGCTGTTTGACTTTGTGGTCATAACCTTCTGATAGAAATGCTGCTAGACGTTCAGGCAAGAATGTCTTCAAGGCATTTTTCAACGATTTTTCCCGATTTGTTTCAATTTTTTCCTGCAATGCTTCTTTGGTAAGCTGTGGTAATAAGTCTAAATAGGCTGTTTCTCCTCCCTGAATAAAAGTGGATAAGCGCAGTGCTGCAGGACCAGATAGACCAAAATGCGTAAAAAGCAGATCATGATTAATCTGATGTTTACCACATGTCAATGTCACATCATCAAGTGAAATCCCCTGTAGCGCTTTGTGGGGAAAATCAGTCAGTAGAGGACTCTCAGCGGCTTCGAGATGGGTCACTGTCAATTTGAAATGGTTAGCAATGGCATAGCCAAAGCCAGTTGAACCGGTGGAAGGATAAGATTTTCCGCCAGTTGTAATAATCAACTGCTGGCAGGTGAAAGCTTCATCAGCTGATTTAACAATAAACTGTCCATCCTCTTTTTTGACGGAAACAATTTCGCACTGTGTCTTAATTAAACCACCAAGTTCTTTGATTTTTCTTTCCAGACAGTCAATAATAGTGCGTGATTTGTTTGTTTTGGGAAAGACTCTGCCGTGATCTTCGACTTTTAAAGCGACTCCGTTTTCTTCAAAAAAAGACATAATATCATGATTATCAAATTGAGAAAAGACACTATGGAGAAAACGTCCATTGCCGGGAATACCGGCTAGTAAATCCGCCAAAGTGCCGTTGTTGGTGACATTACAACGTCCTCCGCCAGTGCCAGCTAACTTTTTACCCAGCCGTTTGTTCTTTTCTAGAAGGAGGGCTTTCTTACCATGAAAACTAGCGGAAATGCAGGCCATCATACCTGCAGGTCCGCCGCCGATAACGATTGTATCAAAATGTGTCATGATTTTATTCTAGCATAAATGATGCTCCTTTAATAGGAAAAGAAACAGGTTGTTTTCCTATCATAAATTGACAGATTAAGGGCGATATGATACTATCTTCATAGTATTAATTCTGTAAAAATGAGGATATTATGGCAATTGAAAAGACAGTCAGCGAATTGGCTGAGATTTTAGGAGTGAGCCGACAAGCGGTTAATAATCGTGTCAAATCTTTTCCTGAAGAATATGTTGAAAAGAATGAT
This sequence comes from Streptococcus troglodytae, assembly GCF_002355215.1. Classification (NCBI taxonomy): domain Bacteria; kingdom Bacillati; phylum Bacillota; class Bacilli; order Lactobacillales; family Streptococcaceae; genus Streptococcus; species Streptococcus troglodytae. The sequence goes on along the minus strand of NZ_AP014612.1, from coordinate 1,727,630 downwards.
AAAGGTGTTACTGTTGTTAATCGTGCTGGTCTGATCAAATTAGAAGAAATTTATAAGAAAACTATTTTTGAAGATGAACCTGTCAGTGAAGAAGCAAAACAACGTGAATTTCTAGAAATTTTGATTGATGAGAAGAATACAGAAATCACCCGTCTTTATGATCAGCTCAAAGCAAAAGACAGTCAGCTAGAATCTAAAGATGAACAGCTGCGTATCAAAGATGTTCAAATCGCTGAAAAAGATAAGCAAATTGATCAACAACAGCAATTAACATTAACGGCTATGCAAGACAAAGAACAATTGAAGCTGGAACTTGATGAAGCCAAAGCAGAAGTTGAAGAAATTCAAAGCCAGCAAGAAGGCATTAAAAAAGGCTTTTTTGCGCGATTGTTTGGTGGAAAATAAAGGGCTTCTGTATGTAAGGGATTTTTTAGGCAGTTATCAGGAAAATAGCCATTAGCATGTTTTTAAAAAGAAAACTGGCTCATTCTCTTTGAAGAGAATGGCCAGTTTTTTGTTGTAAGGATTAGAATGGTAATTTACCTGCAAATGCTCCCATCGTTTTTTGCGTAGCATCTTCAATTTGCTTAAGTGCATCATTAACAGCCTGAACAGTCATATCTTGCAAAGTCTCAGTATCATCTGGGTCAACAACTGCTTTGTTAAAATCAATAGAAACCAGTTTCTTATCTCCCGTAAAGGTTGCTGTAACAAGATCTTGTGCAGATTTACCAATAAAAGTCATGCTAGCCAATTCAGATTGCTTTTTTTCCATTTGCTTTTGCAATTTTTGCGCTTGTTTCATCATATTTTGCATATTCATCATAATATTTTTAAGATTCCTTTCCTGACAAGGGTTTGAGCCTTGTTTGAATTTGTTTGTGGACTAAAATCGTCTTATTGAAAAGTAAGAACTGAGTTGTCAGTCTGTTTTTTATTATATCATTTTTAACTGGCTAGGGGAAGAAGTTTTACATTGATAGTGTTAGAGGTTTTTAATGTTATATTAAGACAGATCTTAGGAGGAAGATCGAGCTTTCTTTCTTAAGAGCGAAAATTTTTTACGCTTTTTACATGTATTGGCCTTAAGCAATGGGAATTTCGATAGTTGATTTTGCTAAATCAACTACCAAAATATAATTGCTGTTATCACGAATGGTTTGTTCAAAGTCTGTAGTATAGAGAACAATTCTGAGACTGTCTCCTTTTTGTAGCTGATAAAGACTTGCTTGGAGATTAAAAGTAATGGTCATCCATTTGTTGGGAAAGATATCTTCAATCGTTAAGAGGTCTGTGCGATTTTGTAAATTAAGGACGCCTTTTGTGATGATGCGATAAGGCGCTTTTTTAAAAGGTAGTTCTCGTAAAGCTTCACGGGAGAAATTTTGCCCATTGTCAATGCTATTGTGTTCAAGGATTGTTGGTAAGTCAGAGAAACGTTTTTTTTGACCATAATCAAGAACTTGGGCAGAGAGCAGTCCTTTATTACTGCTGGATTTAAGTGTGAGATTGAGTTTGATTTGTCCATTAACTAGCATATCTTCTTGGATGGGTAAATCAATGGCAATTTCGTTAGCTTTCTTGAGAAAAAGGTCGTGTTTAAAAGCATGATAGTCATCACTGTAGCGCTTAAAATCAGAAGAAGGATAGTGATTATCAATGATTTTTTTCTTTTGCCCAAGAGAAAATTGACGTATCTGATGAGAGCCAAAATTGTTAAGATTTTTCCAAGTTTGTACTTGTGAATTATCCTGCCAAATAATAGTTGGTAATTGAAAATGATTCTGTAGACCTAATAGTTCTTCGCTTAAAAGGGCGTTCATACTCTCACGAAAATCAATGGATTGCCAGTTATGCATATAGACATGTTGCCCTTGATGAAGAAAAATATGTTTTTGAATCTGCTCTGGCAGAGCATTAAAAATGTAATAGACTTGGTTTGGTTTGACATTCCAGTCTTGCAGGCCATGAGTGTAGACAACATGTGCTTTGATCTTATGAGCATGAGGAAGATAATTGCGATCCTGCCAAAATTGATTGTAATCGCCACTGGTGCGATCACTTTGTTTAACTTGTTCTGCTAGCATTTTTTGATATTGCGCATTATTTCTTAGATAATCGCCAGCTGCTAAATTTCGAGAATAGGTCAATTCCGTCAGAACATCTATATCCTCTCCCGGATAGCCACCGGGACTGCACACCAGACCATTTTCACGATAATAATCATACCAAGAAGAAATAGCAGATTCCGAAATAATGACCTTAAGTTCTTTAATACCAGTCGTTGCTAGCCCTGTTGACATGGTTCCTAAGTAGGATTTTCCTGTTGTGGCTACCAAACCATTAGTCCAGTCAGCCATAACCCTTTTATCACGCTTATGACTCGTATAGGCAGTAGCTCTGCCATTCAACCAGTCAATAACAGCCTTAAAGGATTCGATTTGAGCATAATCACCGCTTGTCATAAAGCCATCGGAATCTTTGGTGCCAACACCTGATACATAAATGTTAGCAAAACCGCGAGCTAGAAAGTAATCATTGAGGGTATAGCTGTCAATGTAAGAAAAACTTTCTTGTGCAGGACTAATTGGCAAATTGGAAGAGGGAGCTTGCAGAGCCTGAAAATGGGTATCAGTGACAGTGATAGTAGCAGCTTTTTTAACAGTCAATTCACCTTTCATTTGATGCAATTTTTTATCGGCTCCTTTATCATTTGTTCCTTGATGATAGGGACTGGCTGTCATGACGACTGGTAGTTTTGCCTTTGTTTGGGGGCGAATAATATTGACCTTAATGAGATCCAGTTGTCCATCTTTATCGGTATCAAGGGGAGCTTCGACATAAACAATTTCACGGATGAGGGCATTCGTATCAAAGGTTGCTAAACTCTTGCCATTAAAATAACGATAATGGTTATCGGCTGGCAAAAAGCCTTGACTGACCAACTTATCAATCAAAGTCATTCCATTTTTAGTACGCGTCCCCAGCAATTGATAAAGATTCAGTAAGAACTGCTTTGGTTGAAAGACAATAGGAAAATGATTGTGTTTAATAAAGGTCTTGACTTCGTCAAAATCAATATAAGGCGTGAATTCCAAGAGTTGCAAGGCTATAGTATAGAAAATTTCCTCTGTTAGTTTTCGATCAGATTGCAAAAAAGTTGCTAAATCAGTTTGACTATCAGCAATTATACTTTTGAAAACATCACCTTTATCGGGATTGTGGATGTAAACTTGACTAACAAAGGTCGTTAAGTTTGCTTTATTGGTTTTTTGACTGTTGATTTGAAAACCAAGTTCTTTTAGCTCTTTTTCAGCCTGTGAGACTGAAGTGCCGATATAACTGTATTGATTATATTTCATAGGGACCTTTCATAAAGTAAACGTTTTAATTTTCTAAGAGTCTTTACATTATCTATTATACTTGATAAAATGATACATGTCTAAAAAATTAAAATGCGGAGGAATAATAGACAAATGGATGTTACATGGACTGTGAAATATATCACAGAATTTATTGGTACTGCTCTACTCGTTATTTTGGGGAATGGTGCCGTTGCAAATGTAGAATTGAAAGGAACAAAGGGTTATAAGAGTGGCTGGGTTATCATCACCTTAGGTTATGGTTTTGGTGTGATGCTGCCTGCTTTGATGTTTGGTAATGTATCTGGTAACCATATTAATCCTGCTTTCACGCTTGGTCTTGCAATATCGGATCTTTTCCCTTGGAAACAAGTACTTCCTTATATTCTTGCACAAATGCTGGGAGCTATCTTTGGTCAGTTGATTGTTGTGGCAACCCATGCTCCTTATTACAAGCAAACTGAAAGTTCTGATGGTATTTTGGGAACATTCTCTACTATCTCAGCTGTAGATGATGGTACGGATGCAAGCAAGAAAGCTTCACTTATCAATGGTTTCTTAAATGAGTTTGCTGGTTCATTTGTGCTTTTCTTTGGTGCACTTGCTCTTACGAAAAACTACTTTGGTGGTGAAATTGTTCAGCAATTAAATACCATGGGAACCGATGTAACATCTTCTACTTTTAAATTCTCTCAAGTTGGTCTGACAGTGGGTGCTAATGTTAATTCTGGTTTGGCGATAGCTCACCTTGGTTTAGGTTTCCTTGTTATGGCATTGGTAGCATCTTTAGGAGGTCCTACTGGACCTGCCCTTAATCCTGCCCGTGACTTAGGTCCGCGTCTTCTTCACCATTTCTTGCCAGAATCCGTACTTGGTAAATCTAAAGGTAGCTCAAAGTGGTGGTATTCTTGGGTTCCAGTCATTGCACCAATCCTTGCTGGAATAGCAGGCGTTGCCTTGTTCAAATATTTATATATGAAGTAATCAATTAGATTAACAAAAAGCTGAGTTATTTGCTCAGCTTTTGTTTTTTTTACTTTCGTCTTTCGGTTATTTTTAATTTTATGTTAAAAAAGTATTAAAGGAAGCATACAATTTCTTGTCAAATCTTCATATTTTGTCTAAAATAGAACTACTAAGGGAGGATTGGACAAGATGACAGTATTTGAACAGATGGAGTTTTACTCACCCGTTTTACGGATTAATAATCGTGAAGAAAATATTGATTTCTATCAGAATACTTTAGGTTTCAAAGTGCTTTCTGAAGAAAATTCTTTGGTCATTTTTGGGGATTGGGCTCAAGCAGGCAGTCTCTTTTTGATTGAAGAGTCACCAGATATTCGTACAAGAGCAGTAAAAGGGACAAAAAAACTCAATAAAATAATTATCAAAGCTAGTAAGACTGAAGAAATTGCTGCTTTACTAGCTAATGGAGCTCAGGCAGATAAGGTTTTTAAAGGAGCTAATGGCTATGCTTTTGAGGCCATTTCTCCTGAAAAGGATCGCTTTCTTATTCATGCTGAAGATGATTTAACGACTCTTCAAGAGACTAAACAAGCGGATTATCAGTCTTTACCTGATTTTAAAGGGCTGTCAGCTTTCAAAGTGGAAAGTATGTGTTTAAATGTTCCTGATAAGGTAAAATCGCAGGATTTTTATCACGATCTCTTTCAAAATCAATTTCCAATTTTGTTAGATTTTGTTGAGACTTCTGGAGAGGACCTAACCATAAAACCTCATATTGCCTGGGATCTGGAAATTTTAGAAATTCGAGTTGCCAAAGATTATGATCTTGCTGCTTTAAAAGATTATCTTGAAGAAAAAGGACAGAACATTTACTTAGATAAGAAAGAAAGGGTTTTGGTTCTTTCAGATCCAAGCCAGATTGAAATTTGGTTTCGTAAAGTAAAATGAACTATCAGAAAATTATTGATAAGATTAATCAACAGATTAATCAACACGTTTATTTAGGAGCAAGTTTAGCACTTTATGATGGTCAATGGCAGGAATTTTATTTAGGAGAAACAATTCCTCATCATAAGACAAAAGCAGGTCTAGTCTATGATCTTGCTAGTGTTTCTAAGGTAGTCGGTGTTGGGACAGTTCTTATCTTTTTGCTTCAGGCTAATCATTTAAAGCTTGATGATCCTCTCCAGGTTTATTATCCTAATTTTCATGACTCCTCAGTAACCATCAGGCAGCTTTTAACGCATACAAGTGGTATTAATCCCTTCATTCCCAACCGAAATAAGTTGGACTTTGCAGCTCTCAAACAAGCAATCAATCACATTGAAGTTACTAAAACTAAATCTTTTCATTATACAGATCTTAATTTTATTTTGTTAGGTTTTTTGTTGGAAGCATTCTATGATCAGCCTTTAGATAAGATCATAAAAGAACATGTTTTTAAGCCTTTTGGGATGGAAAAGACAAGTTTTGGACCTGTTAAAAGAGCAGTACCAACGGACAAAACAATCCCTATTGGAAGGGTGCATGATCCAAAGGCTAAAGTTTTGGGCATTCACACAGGTTCAGCAGGACTTTTTTCAAATTTAGAAGATTTAAAGTGCTTTGTTAACCATTATTTAAACGATGACTTTGCTAAGCCGCTGACTCAAGATTTTGCTTATGCCGACAAGACACGTAGTCTTGCTTGGGACTTAGCTGGTGATTGGCTGCTTCATACAGGCTATACCGGTACCTTTATTTTACTTAACATTAAAAAACAGAGTGCAGCTATTTTTCTTAGTAATCGTACCTATGAAAAAGATGAGCGTTCCCAGTGGATTTTAGATCGCAATGATTTAATTGAAGTGATTAAAGCTGGTTTAAAAAAAGATTCAGATAGCAATTGTGACTGATTTTCTAAGCTATAGATGAAGTGAGAGTTGAAACTACTGTACAATAAAAGGGTTGGGAAAAGGTGTCCCAACCCTTTTTGATAGTTAGTGGATTATGATGGTTGTACGAAGACAGTCATCATATAAAAATGTTTATGATAAAGCTTTTATCATAGTAATATGTTTAATACCAGCTTCCTCAAATTCTTGTCCTAAAGATTCAAACTGCATTCTTTGGTAAAAACCTTTGGCGCTTAATTGAGCATGTAAAGTCATTTGCTGATAGCCCTGCTTTTTGGCGAAGTCTATTGCAGCATTTAGAATGAGCTTTCCATAATTTTTGCCGCGATTGCCAGATAAAACAGCCATGCGCTGCAAGGTCACTGCGATTCCATTCTCGGCAGGCAAAAGACGACAGGTTGCAACAGCCTTATTTGTGTCATCATAAAGCACAAAATGAATGCAATGCGCTTCGTTCTTATCAACTTCAATAGCTAATGGGACACCTTGTCCTTGAACGAAAACGATATTTCTAATTTTAACTGCATCAAGATAAGTTGAGGACAGTGTGTCACGAGTGTAATTGATTTTCATAATATTATTGTAGACGAAAGTTTTTCAAATCACAAGAGCAGCTTTCTGAATTTATGAACTTTTAGAATATAAGAGTTTTACCGTTATTGATATACTGGAAACACAGCAAAGACCTCACTCATTAAAAGTGAGGTCTTTTAAACTGTTTAACACTTATTTGTTGTCAACCAATTCTGTAGCTGCATCATCCATTGAAAGAACTTCATGGAAAACACGTTGCGTCAATTCAGTCTTTTGTTCTTTAGTGAGGTATTTAGTGTTAACACAGTAACCTGAGATACGAACGATAACATCTTCACCATTCATGATCTTGTCATAAACATCTTTAAGATCCATAACGTTCAAGTTAACGTGTTGACCGCCACCTTCAAAGTAACCATCAAGAATTGTGACCAAGTTAGCAACTTGTTCATCGAATGTCTTACCAAGAGCTTTTGGTGAAACTTGAGTTGTCAATGAGATACCATCATTTGCGTGAGCAAAGTCAAGTTTCTTCAATGAGTTCAAGTTTTGCAACCAGCCACCGGAAGCTTTATTTGATGGATTAGCACCTGGTGAGAAGAATTCTACTTTAGATAGGTTCACAGAACCATCTTCATTGAGATAGACACCCTTGTGAACTGGAGAATTACCAGTTTGTTTAGAATAAGCAACATTAGAAGTGATTGTAAGCAATGATACAGTAGCTTCGGAATCTTTGTACAGTTTATGGCGTGCAAGACGAGTATGGAAAGCTTCAAGCAACCATTCAGCGATTGAGTCTACACGGTCATCATCTTCTCCGTAACGAGGGAAGTCTCCAACAGTTTCATAGTCGTAGATGTAACCATCTTCATCACGGATAGGTTTAACAGTAGCATATTTAATAGCTGACAATGAATCAACTGTATTAGAGAATCCGCAAATACCAAATCCCATATTGGCTTTAACACGTGTTGGCAAGAAAGCCATTTGAACAGCTTCGTAGTTATATTTATCAGTCATATAGTGAATGATATTCATTGCATCCACGTAAGTATCAGTCAACCAATCAAGCGCTTTTTCAAAATTAGCTTTAACTGTTTCAAAATCAAGGACTTCATCACGGATAGGTTCTACATCAAATACTTTGTAGTCTTTGTGAACATCGTCGTAACCGCCGTTAAGTCCTGTAAGAAGCGCTTTAAGAACGTTAACACGAGCACCAAAGTACTGCAGATTGTGGCGACGATCTTCGTTTTCAGGATCAAGCGGAGATACACAGCATGAGATACATGACATTTCACCATAACCTTCTTTAGCCATAGTTGTGACACCTTCATATTGAATTGAAGAATGCTTGTGGCTCATAGACATACAATAATGACGGAAAGCGTAAGGCAATTTACTTGACCAAAGACGGTTAAATTAGGTTCTGGAGCATTGCCAATATTATCAAGTGTATTTAGGAAACGGTAGTCCATCTTAGTAACACGGTGACGTCCATCAGCTCCCATACCAGCCATAGAAGTCGTAATAAATGTTGGGTCACCTGAGTAAAGTTCATCATAAGCTTTAGTACGCGCAAATTTGACTGTACGAAGTTTCATAACGAAGTCATCAACGAATTCTTGGATTTCTGATTCAGTGAAAGTGCCACGAGCAAGGTCACGTTCTGCAAAGATATCAAGAACGATTGGGACACGTCCAAGAGAAGTTGCAGCACCATTGATAACGCGGCAGACAGCCATAAAGGCGATATTAACCCATTGGATAGCTTCCTTAACATTCATAGCAGGTTTGCGAACATCAAGACCGTAAAGATCACCTAGTCGCACCACTTCACCAAGTGCTTGATATTGAAGGTTTACTTCTTCACGAAGACGGATTGATTCTTCGTCAATTTCAGCAATTGAGTTCCAGTCGTTCACTTTTTCTTGCATCAAGTAGTCAGCACCATAGAGAGCAAGACGGGCATAAACTCCAATAATACGTCCGCGAGAGTATGCATCTGGGAGACCAGTTACAGTGTGGGCATGACGTGCACGACGAATGTTTGAAGTGTAAGCGCGAAAGATACCATCATTAACAGTTGTTGCATATTTGGTAAAGATTTCATGAACGGCAGGGTCTGGTTCATAACCATGTTCTTTCAAAGCTGTTTCAGCCATGCGAATACCGCCTTTTGGCATGAAGTTCAGTTTAAAAAGTTCGTCGTTTTGGATACCAAAAATCAATTCGTTTTCCTTGTCAATATAACCTGCTGGGATATCAGCAATAGATGTAATACGTGTATCCATTGGAAAACGCGTTTCTTCGTAATGCGCTTTAGTTTCTTCTACGACTTTTTTGATGTGAAGTGAACGTTCAGTAGGGCCGGCAAGAAAACTTTCGTCTCCGTCATATGGAGTGTAGTTGTCTTGAACAAAGCGAGAAATGCTTGCTCTGTCTTTCCAGTCAGTTCCTTTAAAGCCTTCCCAGGCTTTTTCAAAAACGTCAGTGTTAGTTTTGACAGTTGCCATAATTGAGTTCCCCTCTATTCTAGTAACAGTTAATCTGTTACAATTTACGATTATATTCTATCATACAGTAACCGGTTACACAAGCGAAAGAACTTGCTTGTAAGCGATTTCTTTTATAATACAGTTTATTAAAAGAAGCTTAACTGTATTATAAATACAAAAAGTGGCGGAAAGTACAGAAAGATTATATAATGGATACAACAAATCATAAAAGAGGTTACGATGCTTATTTTTCCGCTGATTAATGATACGTCACGAAAAATTATTCATATTGATATGGATGCCTTTTTTGCTGCAGTAGAAGAACGTGATAATCCTAAATTGAAAGGTAAACCGCTTGTAATTGGTGCTGACCCCCGTCAAACAGGCGGCCGTGGTGTTGTTTCGACAGCTAATTATTTGGCCAGAGAATTTGGCATACACTCAGCCATGAGTTCAAAAGAAGCTTACGAACGTTGTCCGCAAGCTATTTTTATCAGAGGCAATCATACTAAATACCGTCAAATTGGATTACAAGTCAGAGAAATTTTTAGACGTTATACAGATTTGGTAGAACCCATGAGTATTGATGAAGCCTATTTAGATGTTACTGAAAATAAATTGAACATAAAATCAGCAGTGAAGATTGCTAAACTTATTCAACGCGATATTTGGGAAGAATTTCATTTAACTTGTTCTGCTGGTGTCTCCTACAATAAATTTTTAGCTAAGTTGGCTAGCGATTATGATAAGCCGCATGGTTTAACAGTCATTTTGCCACAGGATGCAGAAGGCTTCTTAGCAACCTTACCTATTGAAAAGTTTTATGGTGTGGGGAAAAAATCTGTTGAGAAACTGCATGCTCTTCATATCTTTACGGGTAAGGATTTGCAACAGGTGCCGGAAATGACCTTGATTGATCTTTTTGGGCGTTTTGGCTTTGATCTGTATCGAAAAGCACGTGGTATCAGTAATTCTCCTGTCAAAAACGACCGCATTCGTAAATCTATTGGCAGTGAGAGGACCTATGGGAAATTGCTTTATAATGATGAAGATATTAAACTGGAACTATCAAAGACTGCCAGACGAGTAGCTGACAGTTTAAAAAAGCATGGGCGCAAAGGAAAGATTGTCGTTATTAAAGTTCGTTATTCGGATTTTTCAACACTGACCAAGCGAAAAACCTTAGATGTACCCACTCAGGATTTTGAAGTTATTGAACGTTCAGCTCATCGCATTTTTGATCATCTGACAGAAAATAATTCTGGTGTCCGTCTTTTAGGTGTAACAGTAACTGCTCTAGAAGATAGTGCCAGAGAGGAGCTTTCCTTAACAACAGACGAATTTTAAGCTTAATTGAGCTAAAAAGTAACTAAAACGATACCAACAGCACCAAGTCCTGCTAGAAAAAGGGTAAGGATAGCCCATCTCTTACGTTTTGAACTCTCTGCCTGCTTTTTGGGTGGAAAGTTTTTGATAGGATAATCTTCCCGATGTTTAAAATAGAGAATAAGACCGATAATATTTCCTCTGCCAGCAGCAGAAAGTCCCCAAAGTTCGGGATTATTCAGCCCTCTAGCTCGTGCATCAAGTTCAACAATTTTAAAAATTTGATAGCTGGTTAAAATAGCACCTATCAAAAAGAGAAAAAGACTGATTATTAACATTATTTGTTGGATCATCACTGCAATCACCTTCTAAATTCTTTTTATGATTTGATAAAACAAAATAAGTACACCTAAAATCATGATAATACTTAAAAACAATAAGAAATAGTAACTTTTTAGAAAGAATAATGACAAAAGCAGCAGACAGGTTATCATCGCCAGATAGCTTAATAAAAAAGTTTGCAGTTTTTGATTGCTTTTAACAGCATTAGTTGTCTTATCTAGATGTTCGATCATTTTTCCATCGTCTTTTAACAGTGTGTCTAAACTAATCTGATAAAGGTCACTAAGTTTTATCAAATTGACAATGTCTGGGTAAGATTTTTCATTTTCCCAATTAGAGATGGTTTGTCTGGAAACTAAGATTAAGTCAGCGACAGCTTCTTGAGTTAGATGGGATTGTTGGCGTGCTGTTTTGAGTTTTTCTCCAATGTTCATAGGTTACCTCGTTTATCTTCATCTTACTCTCTTTTAGGAAAAACATCTATCAAAAATCCTTTGCATAATGGTCAAAAAAAGCTTGTTCAAAATATTTTGACAAACCTTTTTTATTCTATAGAAATAATTTTTTTAGTTCTTTAGCCACGCCATCGTGATCATTGTCAAATTGTGTCATTTTATCAGCATAAGGTAATAGTACTTCACTGGCATTTTTCATGGCATAGCCGACAGAAGCAAAGGCTAACATTTGCCGATCGTTATGTTCATCACCAAAGGCTATTAAATCATCTCGAGAAAGATTGAGCGTTTTGAGCAGATTTTTTAGTGCATAAGCTTTGTGAACTCCTTTGGGTGAAAATTCAAGGATATTCATAGGGCCACCCCAGCTGCTGATTTCCATTTCATGATTGAAATGGCGACGCATATCATTAGCTAGAGCATATTTATCAGCAACTCGGGTCTGCATAAGAAGGGCATGGGGATCCCGTGTAATCTTTTCAGGTTTAAGCTGCATCTTATTTGTCAATTCTTTAACACCAAAGATCTCTGGTTTAATGGCATGACGGTGATCAAGTGTCAAGTAAAATTTTTTGCGGTATTCACTGGCAATAAAGTCTGCTTCAAAGGCCTTTTCATTCTTTAAAACGTCAAAAAGATACCTTCGGTCAATCCGAACCTTGTGTTCACCAGCCCATTTTTTCTCAGGAATGTGAATCAAAGAACCATTGAAATTAATCATTGGTGTTTTTAATCCTAGAATTTTATAAAATTCCAAAGCCATACGGTAGGGCCGGCCAGTCGTAATGATAACCAAGTGTCCTTGCTCTTGAATTTTTTTAATAATAGCGACAGTGTAATCGGAAAGTGTTCCGTCACTTTTGAGAAGCGTACCATCTAAATCAATGGCAATCATTTTTTTAATCATAGCAAAATTATAGCAGAAAAGAAGAAAATTAAGCAAGTGAAGGGGTGATTAATGTGCTTTTTAAGCGAAATATTTCAATGATCAATTGAGGCTGCTCTTGCTTAAACCAGACTGTTTTTTACCACTGCAAAGGAAAAACCAATAGTAGAGCGGTGATTATCAAACTTTATTTCATTAAAAAATTAAAAAGGGTTGCTAGGATAGAATAGTAAAATTGAAGTTTTAAGGGCTTTTTGATAGTAAACTCTAAATAGAAAATATCATTTTTGAGAATATGATATAATTTTATTTTACAAGTGGAGGTGTTTTATGAAAAATAAGTTGCTTATCAGCCATCTTTTTTTCTTTATGATTTCTGGAGCTATTGTTTATTTTCAAATAAAAGAAACGTATTTAATTTGGAATATGTTTCTCGCACTTTTGGCTTTGGATTTCAGTTTTTGTCTTAATCGTTTTAAAAATCTTTCATTAACCTTTATTCTTACGCTATTTTGGCTTTTCTTCTATCCCAATACTTTTTATATGTTGACGGATTTGGTGCATATGGATTTTATTGGCAGTAGTTTTAGCAATGTTCAGAGTCTAATTCACTATTTTTGTTTTGGCTAGTATTCTCTTTGGTTTCTTGTGCGGTGTTGAGAGTGTCAATCAGGTATTGAAACGTTTTGTGATTAAAGAATATTATTTTAAGCTGTTTGTTCTAATATTGCTGTCTGTGATTTCTAGTTTTGCCATCCATCTAGGACGCTATGCCAGACTTAATTCTTGGGATCTTGTCTTGCGTCCAACAGTGGTTATTACTGAATTGAGCAAACTCTTATCAACAGATATTCTGCCTTTTATTGTGGGATTTAGCTTCATTCAAATCATGGTTTTTGTTTTTTTCTTGATAAGGAAAGCAGCAAATAGGCTCTTGAATACCATTTCATCTTTAGCTATAATATGACTTAGCGTTCATAAAAAGGAGAACTATTTTTAATGGAAAAGTTTTTTAAACTAAAAGAGAACAAAACAACTGTTCGGACAGAAGTGTTGGCCGGGCTCACAACCTTCTTTGCCATGTCCTACATTTTATTTGTTAACCCTTCTATTTTGAGTCAGACAGGTATGCCATCACAAGGTGTTTTTCTAGCAACTATTATTGGCTCTATCGCGGGAACCTTGATGATGGGACTTTATGCTAATATTCCTTATGCTATGGCACCGGGAATGGGCCTCAATGCTTTCTTTACCTATACAGTGGTTTTTTCACTTGGTTATACTTGGCAAGAAGCTTTAGCCATGGTTTTTATCTGTGGGATCATTTCAATTATTATTACCTTAACCAGAGTTCGTCGTATGATTATTGATGAAATTCCAGATAGTCTTAAAAAAGCTATCAGTGCTGGTATTGGTATCTTTTTGACATACATTGGTCTTAAGAATGCTGGTTTGTTGAGTTTTGCTATTGATCCAGGAACTTATAGCGTCTCTGGTAAAGGTGCAGCAAAAGGCCTGGCCTCTATTACAGCTAACTCTTCTGCAACACCATCGCTGGTTAATTTTAACAATCCGGCAGTTCTGGTTGCTGTTATTGGTATTATTATCACAGCTTTCTTTATCATTAAAAATATCAAAGGCGGAGTCATCCTTTCTATTATTGTAACAACTGTTATTGCTATTTTAGCGGGTGTTGTTAATCTGTCAAAAATTGATTTTTCTGCCAATAATCCAGCGGCTGCTGTTAAGGATTTGGGAACAATTTTTGGAGCAGCTCTTGGCAATAAAGGTTTGGGAGCTCTGTTTTCAGATGCCGGTCGTATTCCTGAGGTTTTAATGACTATCTTGGCTTTTGCCTTGACTGATATTTTTGATAATGTTGGAACTCTCATTGGTACAGGAGCTAAAGCTGGTATTTTTGATGTAACTAGTGAATCAACATCATCTGGTCTGCAAAATAAGATGGATAAGGCCCTGTTTTCAGACATGGTGGGAACAACGGTTGGAGCAGTTGCGGGTACTTCAAATGTGACGACTTTTGTTGAATCCGCCGCTGGTATTGGTGCCGGAGGCCGTACGGGTCTGACAGCGGTTGTCGTTGCTCTTCTTTTTGCTGTATCAAGTTTTTTCAGTCCTCTTCTTGCTATTGTTCCAACGCAGGCGACAGCAGCAGTACTTTTGATTGTCGGTATTATGATGCTATCAAGTCTCAAAGACATTGAGTGGTCTGATATGAGCCAAGCCATTCCAGCCTTTTTTGCGACTGTTTTTATGGGACTTGCTTACAGTATTACACAAGGAATTGCAACTGGTTTTCTCTTTTATACCTTCTCTAAAGTGATTAAGAAAGAAGTCAAAGATATTCATCCTATTATTTGGGTGCTTGATGTTCTTTTCATCTTGAACTTTATCAGTTTAGCTGTTTTGTAATTAAAAATTTTATTTGCATATATAGGAGCTCAGATAAGGCTGAGCTCTATTTTTACTGTCCAAAGCGAAATCTTTTCATTTTTTGAAAATAGTTGGAAGTAATAAAAGATTTTGATATAATACTTTTATGTTTTATAGCCAAAATGAAAATCAGCTAATGGCCCTTGGACAGAAAATTGGTCAAAAACTGCAAGCTCAAGATGTTCTTGTTCTGACAGGCGATTTAGGATCTGGAAAAACCACTCTGACAAAAGGAATTGCCAAAGGGTTGGGGATTAAGCAGATGATTAAGAGTCCAACCTATACGATTGTTCGTGAATATGAGGGACGGCTGCCGCTTTATCATTTGGATGTCTATCGAATTGGTGATGATCCTGACTCTATTGATCTGGATGATTTTCTTTTTGGAGATGGTGTAACAGTGATTGAGTGGGGAGAACTCTTAGATGACAGCCTTTTGAGCGATTATTTGACAGTCCGTTTAGATAAAACAGAAGATGGCAGACAAATTACCTTATTATCTCATGGTCTGCGCTCTCAGCAATTGGTTGAAGAACTTGAGCATGGCTGAGCAGGAAGTTCTTATCTGCCAAGTCAGTTTTAAAGGTACAGAAAAAAAGTTTATCAGAAATTTTGGAAAAATCGATTAAAGAGATTGATTTTTATTCGAGATGAAGACAGTCCTCATATGACTGCTCAAGAAATGGCTGCTTCTATTGAAAAAAGCTCAATCAGTCAATGAAATTTGTGTGGTTGCCAAGCTAGCCGGCCAAGTGATAGAACTTGTGATGATTTTAGCACATAGCGAAATGACACGCTGTTTGGAATGAACGGCTCAAAAACAAAAGATGGAGTATTTCTTGATGTTTACCTTATGGGAAACGGATAGATTAGAAAAACAAATGAAGATTGGTAAAAAAATTCTAATTATGCTGGTTACAATATTTCTCACAAGCGTGGTCGCTTTGGGAGTTTATGCAACGAGTATTTATAACTTTTCTTTAGGAGAATTTTCAAAAACTTTTAAAGATTATGGCACAGGTTCAGGTAAAGACGTTATTGCTGATGAAAAACCTTTTAGTATCCTCTTAATGGGAGTTGACACGGGCTCTTCCGAGAGGACTTCCAAATGGGAAGGTAACAGTGACTCCATGATTTTAGTAACTGTTAATCCCAAAACTAAAAAGACAACCATGACCAGTTTAGAACGGGATATCTTGGTTAAATTATCTGGATCTAAAACTAATGAACAGACTGGTTATGATGCCAAACTTAATGCAGCCTATGCTGCTGGAGGTGCTAAGATGGCTATTATGACGGTTCAGGATATGCTTGATATTAAGATTGATAAATATGTTCAAATTAATATGGAAGGGCTGGTTCAGTTAGTTGATGCTGTAGGTGGTATTACGGTAACCAATCATTTTGATTTTCCAATTTCAATTGAAGAACATGAGCCTGAATTCACAGCATCAGTTGAGCCCGGGACTCACAAGATCAATGGGGAGCAGGCCCTCGTTTATTCGCGAATGCGTTATGATGATCCAGATGGAGACTATGGACGTCAAAAGCGTCAACGTGAAGTCATCAGCAAGGTCTTAAAGAAAATTTTAGCTTTAGACAGTGTCAGCAAGTATCGTAAAATTTTATCAGCTGTCAGCAAGAATATGCAGACCAATATTGAAATTTCCAGCAGTACTATTCCTAAACTCTTGGGGTACAGCGATGCTCTCAAGAGTATTAAGACCTATCAGCTCAAGGGAGAAGGAACGACTATTGACGGCGGTTCTTATCAGCTAGTAACCAGCAAGGAATTGCTGAAAGCCCAAAATCGTATTAAAGGACAATTAGGACTGAAAAAATCAACTGCTGAAAATCTGAAAACAACGGCTAGCCTTTATGAGAATTTTTATGGAGGCGATACGAGTATTTATGACAGTAGCTCCAGTGCCTCAGATTATAATAGCAGCGGTAATTATTCTGGCTCAAGTTCAGATTATGGTTCTGGTTCTTCTTATGGCTCGGGTTCAAATTCTACTTATGGTTCCAATTCGAGTTCTGGTTCTTCCAGTGACTATTCTGGACAAAATAGTTATAATCAAGGGAATTACCAACAACCTGCTGCAGGAACGGGAATTGGTAATTAAAATAAAACTAAGGTGGAAGGATATGGCTTTTCAGTTATACCCTTCCACCTTAGTTCATAAAGTTGATATTAAACGTTACAAAAAATGAGATTAAAATCTTACTTTAACCCCATTTTTTATATAATAATGATATCTTTCCAAGTTTCTCTAAGGCTCTCCTTTTCAGTCTAGTCTTCTTGGTGATATTTAGCAACTATTTTTTGAATTTCGTCCATGTGAGACTGACTTTCTTTTTGAAAGACACGGATTTTATAAGTTAAATCTTGATTGATAGCTTGTATCTTTTCTTTTTGCTGCTTTATTATCGCTAAATTTTCTTTAATGCTATTAAGATCTAATTTAGCTTTGTCATAATGTGTTTTGCTTTCCTTGAAAGAAGTCTTGATATCTTCGCGTTTGTAATACATCTGGTAAAGACCGGCTCCAAGAAGGCTTGAAAGAATGAACGTTTTAAGTTTCATGCTTCAATCTCCTTTTGAATATCTTTAGCTAATTGTCCAAGACGGATAAAGTCAGGTTCATGTTGGACAAAATGAATGTCAAATTCATCAGAATCGGCAAAGCGAGGGACCAAATGCACATGGGCATGAAAGACGGTTTGACCGGCGGTTTCTTCGTTATTATTGATGATATTGAGGCCATTGGCCTTGGTTGCCTTTTGCAAGGCGCGTGCGATTTTTGGAATGCGTGCAAAGAGATTGGCCGCTTGTGTTTGAGTCATCTCAAGGGCATTTCTAACATGCTCTTTGGGAATAACAAGAGTGTGCCCCTTGGTAGCTTGAGAAATATCAAGAAAGGCTAGGACATCCTCATCCTCATAAACTTTTGATGAGGGAATGTCACCAGCTACAATTTTACAAAAAAGACAATCGTTCATAAAAAAATCACCTACTTAGCTTGTTTTTGTTATAATATAGTATATCAAAGTTAGAAAGAAACGTCATGTTAAAAATAGAAAATTTGACCGGCGGTTACGTCAACATTCCTGTCTTGAAAAATATCAGTTTTGAGGTTGCTGATGGTGAATTGGTCGGTCTTATCGGTCTCAATGGTGCAGGAAAATCAACAACTATCAATGAAATTATTGGACTTTTGCAACCTTATGAAGGCAAAATCAGTATTGATGGGTTGACGCTTGCTGATCAAGAGATGGCTTATCGAAAGAAAATTGGGTTTATTCCAGAAACACCTAGTCTTTATGAGGAATTAACCTTAAAAGAGCACTTGGAAATGATAGCCATGGCTTATGATATTAAAGTGGAAGCAGCTTTGGCGCGTGCGCAAAAACTGCTGGAACTTTTTAGATTAGAAGATAAACTGGATTGGTTTCCCATTCATTTTTCAAAGGGAATGAAGCAAAAGGTCATGATTATCTGTGCATTTCTCATTGATCCCAGTCTTTTTATTGTTGATGAACCTTTTTTGGGATTGGATCCTGTTGCCATTTCAGATCTGACTCAGCTTTTGGCAGCAGAAAAAGCTAAAGGAAAATCCATTTTGATGTCAACGCATGTTCTCGATTCTGCTGAAAAGATGTGTGATCGCTTTGTTATTTTACATCATGGACAAATCCGAGCTCAAGGAAGTCTCGCTGATTTACGAATGACTTTTGGAAATGCACAAGCCAACCTTAACGATATCTATATGACTTTGACTAAAGAGGATTGATTATGAAAGCAATTTTTACGAAAAGACGGTTCCATTTTCTCAATCAATGCAGTCGATACCTTCGCTATGTTTTTAATGATCATTTTGTTTTAGTATTGATTTTTTTACTAGGGTTTCTTATGGTACAGTATAGTCAGCTGTTAAAACATTTTCCGGCTAACCATTGGCCCATCATTCTTGTATTAGCTCTAGTGGTTTTAGCCTTGCTATTTTGGGGAAATATCGCGACTTATTTGGAACCAGCGGATCAGCAATTTCTTTTGGTAAGGGAAAAGGATATTGTTGTTTTAATCCAAAAGGCTAAAAGACGCACTCTTTTCTTTTGGGGAATTTGGCAGACACTCTTGCTTCTTATTTTGGCACCTCTTTTTTTACGTTTGGGACTGACACTTTTTTCTTTTCTTTTTTTGCTCCTTTTTTTGCTCTTTTTAAAGGGATTGATCATTGAGAAAAAAGTAAGACCATTTTAAAAGCAAAAGGGATTAAACTGGGATCAGGCTCTTAATCAAGAGAAAAAGCGGCAGCAGGCGATTTTAAAATTCTTTTCACTTTTTACCAATGTTAAAGGAATTTCTATCAGCGTTAAGCGACGGGCTTATTTGGATTTTTGGACAAAACTTTTACCGAAAAATTCGCATAAGACATGGACTAATCTTTATTTACGAGCTTTTTTACGCAGTGGCGATTATTTAGGACTGGCCTTGCGTTTGGGCCTTTTGGGTTTGTTAAGCCTTCTTTTTATTGCTAATCCTTTAATGTCAGCAGGTTTAGCGCTTCTTTTTAATTACCTCTTGCTTTTTCAATTGTTAGCTCTTTATAAACATTATGATTATCAATATTTAACAGCCCTTTTTCCCATTTCAAAAGCGAAGAAGAAGACTAATTTGAAACAGTTATTGCGTGTTATTCTATATTTTCTAACGGCTGTTGAATTTTGTTTTAGCTTTTCATGGCAAAAGACAATTATTTTACTTTTGGCTATGCTTTGTCTCAATGAAGTTTACCTGCCTTACAAAATAAAGAAGATGATTGACTAAGCTGTTTAAAACAGTAAAATAAGACTAGTGATTTGAGATGAAAAGGAGGGAGAAAGTTTGGCACAATCAGATAAAGATTTAACCTTAACGCCTTTAAAGGGCAAAAGTGGTCAAGCTTATATCGGAACTTATCCAAATGGTGATAAGATTTTTGTTAAGATCAATACCACTCCCATCTTAGCTGCCTTGGCTAAGGAGCAGATTGCCCCTCAGCTTTTATGGGCAAAACGCTTAGGTAATGGCGATATGATGAGTGCTCAGGAATGGCTGGATGGCAGGCTTTTAACCAGAGCCGATATGAATAGTAAGCAAATTATACAGGTTTTGTTGCAAATGCATAAGTCGAAACCTTTGGTTAATCAATTGCTTCAATTAAATTATAAAGTTGAAGCTCCTTTAGATTTGCTTTTAGCGTGGGAACGCAGCGCGCCTTACCAAATTTCAGAAAATGCCTATTTGCAATCAGTTGTTGCTGAAATGAAGCGCAATTTACCTGATTTCAAAAAGGACTATGCAACTATTGTTCATGGAGATGTCAGACACAGCAACTGGGTGATTACAACCAGTGGTTTGGTTTATTTAGTAGATTGGGATTCTGTTCGAGTGACAGATCGCATGTATGATGTAGCTCATATTTTAAGCCATTATATTCCGCATACGCGCTGGGCAGAATGGCTGAGCTATTATGGTTATAAGCAAAATACTAAGGTTTTTCAAAAGATAAAATGGTACGGGCAACTGTCTTATTTATCACAGATTTTAAAATATTATGAAAATCGAGACATGGAAAATGTCAATCAGGAAATCTATGAATTACGCAAATTTAGAGAATCCTTTTAGAAGGGGAGTATGAGAGTTAGAAGACGCAAAGGCGCTAAAGAGCATCTGGAAAGCAATCCTCAATATGTTATTTTAAAACCAGAAGAAGTCAAGGGGCATTGGCAGGAAGTTTTTGGCAACGATCATCCTATTCATATTGAAGTTGGCAGTGGCAAGGGTCGTTTTATTACAGGAATGGCTGCAAAAAATCCTCAGATTAATTACATAGGGATTGATATTCAGGTTTCTGTTCTTAGCCATGCTTTGGATAAAGTTCTAGACAGTCAGCTTCCCAATGTCAAATTAATGTTGGCGGATGGTTCTAGTTTGACGCATTATTTTGCAGATAGTGAGGTTGAACGCCTTTATTTAAATTTCAGTGATCCTTGGCCTAAAAGACGGCATGAAAAACGCCGCTTGACTTATAAAAGTTTTCTTGATACTTATAAGAAAATTTTGCCAGAAAAGGGTGAAATTCATTTTAAAACAGATAATCGTGGACTTTTTGAATACAGCTTGGCAAGTTTCTCACAATATGGTATGATTTTAGAGCAGGTCTGGTTAGACTTGCATGCTAGCGATTATGAAAATAACGTTATGACAGAATATGAAGAAAAATTTTCTCAAAAAGGTCAAGTTATCTATCGTGTTGAAGCACGATTTTAAGAGATAAAAAATTTTTTGGGGAATAGGAGATATCTGTTCACAGTTACCAATATAACTGAACACTTGTTCAGTTTATATGGAGAGGTCGCATAGTGGCCGAGTGCGCACGCTTGGAAAGCGTGTAGTCCTTAACGGGGCTCGGGGGTTCGAATCCCCTCCTCTCCTTTGATAATTAGCATAAATTAACGCTTAGCCTTGCTTTTTTCCTTATTTATGCTATAATAAGAAAAATAATACAGAAAGGAGCGAAGTTGTGACTTCGCTCCTTATGTGTGTAAGGAGGGAAAACACTATCGCAACGCTTGTTGATATTGTCAGGCCAGTAGTCGCACCTGCCATTCCAAAACCTTTTGAATTGATTGATATTGAGTATGAAAAATTAGGTGGAAACTATGTACTCAGTATTTTAATTGATAAACCCGAAGGGATTACGATTGAAGATACAGCTGATTTGACGGATATTATCAGTCCTTTGCTTGATACTATAAAGCCTGATCCATTTCCAGAACAATACATGTTGGAAATTTCAAGTCCTGGTCTAGAACGCCCTTTAAAAACTGCCCAGAGTTTAAAGGATGCTGTTGGTCATTACATCAATGTCAGTCTTTATCAAGCTATTGATAAGGTCAAAGTTTTTGAAGGTGATTTGATTTCCTTTGATGGTGAAACACTAACAATGACTTATTTAGACAAGACACACCAGAAAACTGTTACTATCCCCTATAAGATGGTTGCCAAAGCCCGTCTTGCTGTAAAACTTTAGAAAGGAAGATCTTTGCAAGGCAAAGAAAAACAACTATGAGCCAAGAAATGCTAGAAGCTTTCCGTATTTTGGAAGAGGAAAAACACATTAACAAAGATGATATTATTGATGCGGTTAAGGAATCATTAAAGTCAGCTTATAAACGTCGCTATGGACAGGCGGAAAGTGCTGAGATTGAATTTGACGAAAAGTCAGGAGACTTTCAAGTTTTTACTGTTCGTGAAGTTGTTGAAGAAGTTTTTGACAGCCGCCTTGAAATCAGCTTGAAGGATGCTCTTGCGATCAGCACAGCCTATGAACTTGGAGACAAAATTCGTTTTGAAGAGTCTCCGAAAGAATTTGGTCGTGTGGCTGCCCAGTCAGCTAAACAAACGATCATGGAAAAAATGCGCCGTCAAATGCGTGAAGTCACTTTTAATGAGTACAAAGAGCATGAAAGAGAAATCATGACAGGAACTGTTGAGCGTTTTGATAATCGCTTTATCTATGTTAATTTAGGAACGATAGAAGCGCAGCTGTCACGTCAGGATCAAGTTCCGGGTGAAACGTTTGCTTCTCATGATCGCATTGAAGTTTATGTTTATAAAGTAGAAAACAATCCTAAGGGCGTCAATGTCTTCGTTAGTCGCAGTCATCCTGAATTTATCAAGCGTATTATGGAACAAGAAATTCCTGAAGTTTTTGATGGCACTGTTGAAATTATGAGCGTGGCACGTGAAGCTGGTGATCGAACGAAGGTTGCGGTTCGCAGTCATAATCCTAATGTTGATGCTATTGGAACTATAGTTGGCCGCAAAGGTGCCAACATTAAGAAAGTGACCAGTAAATTCCATCCTAAACGCTTTAATCAAAAAACTGGACTTTGGGTTCCAATGGAAGAGAATATTGATGTTATTGAGTGGGTTGATGATCCAGCAGAATTCATTTATAATGCTGTTGCTCCTGCTGAGGTTGATCAAGTTCTCTTTGATGAAGAAGATGACAAACATGCAACAGTTGTTGTACCAGACAATAAGCTGTCACTTGCTATTGGCCGCCGTGGTCAAAATGTCCGTTTAGCCGCTCATTTGACTGGCTATCGTATTGATATTAAGTCTGCTAGTGAATTTGAAGAAATGGAAGCTGAGTGGGCAGCACAAGATGAAGCCCAAGAGGCTGCTTATGAAGAAGCTCCTGCTGAGGAAGTTTCTGAACGCTCTCAAGAATTTGCAGCAGAAGATGCAAAATAGAAAGTCAGAGGTGTTTGATGGCAAAGACAAGAAAAATACCTTTAAGAAAATCTCTTGTTTCAGGTGAAATTATTGATAAACGTGATTTGCTTCGGATTGTTAAAACCAAGGAGGGTGAAGTTTTTATTGATCCTACTGGTAAGAAAAATGGGCGAGGAGCTTACATTAAACTTGCTAACGAAGAAGCTTTGGAAGCTAAAAAAAGAAGGGTCTTTAATCGCAGTTTTTCTATGGAAATTCCTGAAAGCTTTTATGATGAATTAATTGCTTTTGTTGATCATAAGGTTAAAAGAAGAGAGTTAGGTCTTGAATAATTTTAAAAAGTTATCAAACTTATTAGGTTTGGCCCAGAGAGCAGGACGTGTTATTTCAGGTGAAGAATTAGTTGTTAAAGCTATTCAAACTGGACAGGCACAACTCATCTTTTTAGCCAAGGATGCTGGATCTAATCTGACTAAAAAAGTAACGGATAAAAGTAACTATTATAATATAGAAGTCTCCACAGTGTTTTCAGCACTGGAATTAAGTACCGCTATTGGCAGAAACAGAAAAGTTCTTGCTATTGCGGATACTGGATTTTCAAAGAAAATGAGGACCTTTATGGAATAAAAAGAATAGGAGGACAAGATTTGTCGAAGAAAAGATTATACGAAATTGCCAAGGAAATTGGCAAAGAAAGTAAAGAAATTGTTGAAAAGGCAAAATCATTGGGCCTAGAAGTTAAAAGCCATGCTTCAAGTGTGGAAGAAAGTGATGCTAAACGTATAGTAGAAAGTTTTACTGCCTCTGTGGAACCTAAAGCTGTTACTCCAACTTCTAAAGTTGAGAAAGAAGCTAAAGCACAAGAAGGATCTGTTGCAGCAGATCCTAAAGCAGCTACAAAGCCTGCGGGGCGTCCAAGACCGCAAAATCGTAATTTTAAAGCAGAACGAGAAGCGCGCGCCAAAGCAGAGGCTGAACGTCGTCAAAATAATAGTGATCGTCGAAACCAAAATAAAGGGCAGGACAATCGCCAAAAAGACAATCGTAATCATGGATCTCAAGATCGTCGTAATGATAACCGCAATAATCGCAATCGTCAAAAAGACAATCGTCGCGATAATCGTAATCATTTTCAAAATCGACAAGAAGCGTCAAAATCCCAGCCGACAGGCCCGCGTTTTGATTTCAAAGCACGTGCTGCAGCCTTAAAAGCAGAACAAAATGCGGAATATTCGCGTCAGAGTGAAACACGTTTTCATGAAGCTCAAGAAGCGAAACGTCAAGCCGCTCAAGCTAAAGAAAAAGCTAAGAAGCTAAATCAGAAAGAGCAGCAGCCGGTTGAAGCTGCAGTAACTGCGGCGCCACAAGCTCAGCCTCAGACAGTTGAACAAGTGACACGTCCGGCAGCTGTAGATACACGTCGCAAAAAACAGGCTCGCCCAGATAAATCACGTGATTTTTCACATGAGAATGAAGACGGACCAAAACAAAGTAAACATAAGAAAAATCGGAATAAACAAAATCAAGTGAGAAATCAAAAAAATAGTAATTGGAATAAGAAAAATAAAAAATCTAAAAATAACCGTAATCATAATGCCAGTCCGAAACCTGTAACTGAACGCAAATTCCATGAACTACCAAAAGAATTTGAGTATACGGAAGGTATGACGGTTGCTGAAATTGCGAAACGAATTAAGCGTGAGCCTGCTGAAATTGTAAAAAAACTCTTTATGATGGGAGTTATGGCAACTCAAAACCAATCTTTGGATGCTGATACGATTGAACTCCTCATGGTTGATTATGGCATTGAAGCACATCAAAAAGTGGAAGTTGATACAGCTGATATTGAACGTTTCTTCGTTGAAGATGATTATCTTAATCCGGAAAATATGGTTGAACGTGCACCCGTTGTAACGATTATGGGGCATGTGGACCATGGTAAGACAACATTGCTTGATACATTGCGCAACTCCCGTATAGCGACAGGTGAAGCTGGAGGAATTACTCAACATATTGGGGCCTATCAAATTGAAGAAGCTGGTAAGAAAATTACTTTCCTTGATACACCCGGACATGCAGCCTTCACAAGTATGCGGGCACGCGGCGCTTCGGTAACTGATATTACCATTCTTATTGTAGCTGCTGATGATGGTGTTATGCCACAAACGATTGAAGCTATTAACCACTCCAAAGCTGCTGATGTTCCAATTATTGTTGCTATTAATAAAATTGATAAGCCGGGCGCCAATCCAGAACGTGTCATCGGTGAGTTAGCTGAGTATGGCGTTATTTCAACTGCTTGGGGTGGCGATTCTGAATTTGTTGAAATTTCAGCTAAATTCGGTCAAAATATTGAAGAACTTTTAGAAACTGTTCTTCTAGTAGCAGAAATCCAAGAACTGAAAGCTGACCCAACTGTTCGTGCTATTGGTACGGTTATTGAAGCTCGCCTTGATAAAGGAAAAGGTGCAGTAGCGACGCTTTTAGTACAACAGGGAACGCTGCATGTTCAAGATCCAATCGTTGTTGGGAACACCTTTGGACGTGTGCGTGCTATGACTAATGACCTTGGACGTCGTGTTAAGGTTGCTGCTCCATCAACGCCAGTCTCTATCACTGGTTTGAATGAAGCCCCAATGGCAGGTGACCATTTCGCCGTTTATGAAGATGAAAAGGCCGCGCGCGCTGCTGGAGAAGAAAGAGCTAAACGTGCTCTGCTGAAACAACGTCAATTGACTCATCGTGTCAGTCTTGACAATCTCTTTGATACGCTCAAAGCCGGTGAAGTTAAATCTGTTAATGTTATTATCAAAGCAGATGTGCAAGGTTCCGTTGAAGCTCTTGGGGCCTCTCTTTTGAAGATTGACGTTGAAGGTGTAAAGGTTAATGTGGTCCACTCAGCTGTTGGTGCCATCAATGAATCAGACATCACCTTGGCAGAAGCTTCTAATGCTGTTATCATTGGTTTCAATGTTCGTCCAACCCCACAGGCCCGTCAGCAAGCCGAAGCAGATGAAGTTGAAATTCGTTTGCATTCTATTATTTATAAGGTAATTGAAGAAGTAGAAGATGCCATGAAGGGTATGCTTGATCCAGAATTTGAAGAACAAATTATTGGTGAAGCGCTTATTCGTGAGACCTTCAAAGTTTCTAAAGTGGGAACTATTGGCGGCTTCATG
The DNA here is from genome assembly GCF_002355215.1 of Streptococcus troglodytae. NCBI lineage: Bacteria > Bacillati > Bacillota > Bacilli > Lactobacillales > Streptococcaceae > Streptococcus > Streptococcus troglodytae. The sequence continues at coordinate 1,701,443 of NZ_AP014612.1, read as the reverse complement.
GTAACAAATGGTAAAATTACGCGTGATTCAAGTGCTCGTGTTATTCGTGATGGTGTGGTTGTCTTTGACGGTAAGCTCGCTAGTCTGAAACATTATAAAGATGATGTTAAAGAGGTTGGTAATGGTCAAGAAGGCGGTCTCATGATTGAAAATTATAATGACATCAAAGTTGATGATACTATTGAAGCTTACATCATGGAAGAAATTAAGAGATAATAATATTTAGTTACTCCTTTGTTAACACTTCTAGGTATACGCAAGTACAATAGTTGTCGTGTTGCCTTGGATTAACGTCATATGATTTCTTTTGAAATTCAAACAGAAACAATAAAGCTAGGTCATCTGGCCTAGCTTTTTTCAAAAGATGAGCGAACCAAGTGAGCCTTTATAAGATATTTTTTGTTGTGGTGAAAAAAGAAAATTGTAAAACTAAAAGAAAAGAAAGGAAAAGATAATGCCTAATCATCGTATTGATCGTGTTGGTATGGAAATTAAGCGCGAAGTTAATGAGATCTTGCAAAAGAAGGTACGTGACCCACGTGTTCAAGGTGTCACTATTACTGATGTTCAAATGTTGGGTGATTTATCTCTGGCAAAGGTTTACTATACTATCATGAGTGACCTTGCTTCTGATAATCAGAAAGTTCAAATAGGTCTTGAAAAGGCTAAGGGGACTATCAAACGTGAACTTGGAAAAAATTTGACCATGTATAAAATTCCCGATTTAACTTTTATCAAAGATGAATCTATTGAGTATGGTAATAAGATTGACCAAATGCTGCGGGATTTAGAAAAAAGAAATTAAGTAAACAAAAAAGTTTCTTCTGTTTGCTTGTTAGTCGCTGCAAAAGTACGAAAATAGGTATCAAGCCTTCGTTAGGATTATAAGTCCAATGAAGGCTTTTTTCCATCAACCAAACAACTATTATTTTCGAAGTAGGCCTGTTCTGTATTCTTTAAAAACCAGAATAATAGGTTATTGTGCTGACGATATCAGCTTATCTGCGTCCATCTCCATTTTAGAAGGACTCCCAAGCCTTTTGACTTTTTTGATCTTGTCGTGATCTAGTATGTTTGTAGGCAGTTGCGATGTGAGGAGGTGAAATCTATTTTTGATTTTTATTGACTATTATTACAGGCATTATAACGTCATTTTTAACCGTTTAGGACAAAATAGCTACCGTTTAGGATATTTCACCCCATTTTGAAAAATAAATTGTTATACTAAAGATGCCGGTTGCGCAGCCAGACAAAAAACTAAAAATGGAAAAGGGGTATTTATCCTATGAATACACAAGCATTTGAACAATTTAACGTAATGGATAATGAAGCACTTTCAACTGTTGAAGGTGGCGGTATGATTAGATGTGCACTTGACACAGCTGGTTCTGCAGGTTTAGGTTTTGTAGGAGGTATGGGAGCTGGTACAGTTACTCTCCCAGTCGTTGGTACAGTATCTGGAACGGCTTTAGGAAACTGGTCTGGAGCAGCTGTAGGTGCTGCTACTTTTTGTTGAACATGAAAAATAGAAGATCCTTATTGATCGGAAGCCTGCCTTTATTATTCTTATTATTTATGGCAGTAAAAAATCTTTTTAAGGGGCTCTCGCCAATCATTTATAGCATTAATTTACTAGGTCTGTTAGGTTTGTTGGTTTTATGGTTTAAAATTAACAAGAATAATAAGAGCTAATGAGGACGGCACATTTTGAAAGAGTATTATGAAAGACTGCTCATTGTTTGAGTGAAGAGGCAGAAACTAAGGTTTCTCGCCTCTTTTTTTGCTCTTTTAAAAAGCTGATAAGTAGAGTTATATTTTGTCAAAAAATTAAAAATCAGTTTTCATTGACAAATGTAGACAAAGGGCTTACAATATATCTACAAATGTCAACGAAAGGAGCTCAAATGACAACTATTTCAAATGCGGAATGGGAAGTAATGCGTGTTGTCTGGGCTAAGCAGATAACCAGCAGCAGTGAAATTATTACTATCTTAAGTCGGACTTATCGCTGGTCCGCTTCAACGATTAAAACCTTAATTACGCGTTTATCAGAAAAAGGCTACTTGACCAGTCAGCGTCAAGGAAGAAAATACATTTATTCTAGTTTGATTTCAGAAAGAAAGGCACTAGAGCAGCAAGTGTCGGAAGTTTTCTCTCGCATTTGTGTCACGAAGCATCAAGCTTTGATTAGACATTTAATTGAAGAAACACCAATGACTTTGTCTGATATTGAAAAATTGGAAGCTCTGCTATTGTCCAAAAAAGCAAATGCTGTGCCTGAAGTTAAGTGTAATTGTATTGTCGGGCAATGTTCTTGCCATGAACATTTGGAGGTGATATCAAAATGAGTGAAGAAGTATTTTTGATAGATGGCATGACCTGTGCTTCTTGTGCCATCAATGTTGAAAATGCTGTCAAAAAATTAGACGGGATTGAAAATGCAGTAGTCAATTTGACAACTGAAAAAATGACGATAGATTACGATTCCGCTAAGGTTAGTGAAGCAGATGTTACTAAGGCAGTTGCTGATGCAGGCTATGGCGCTAAAGTTTATGACCCAACGACGGCTGAAAGTCAGGGGGATCGTGAAGAACATAAGTTAGCGGGTATTAAAAAACGTCTTTTGTGGACTTCTATTTTTACCATTCCCCTCTTTTATATTGCTATGGGAAGTATGGTTAGTCTGCCTTTACCTAACTTTTTAGCACCAAGTAGTGCTCCACTCACTTATGCGACGGTTTTGTTTCTTTTGACAATTCCGGTTATCGTGTTAAGTTGGAGCTTCTATGATAATGGCTTTAGATCGCTTTTTAAGGGTCATCCTAATATGGACTCATTAGTGGCTTTAGCAACAACAGCCGCCTTTCTTTACAGTCTTTATGGCACTTACCATGTTTACTTGGGACATGCACATCATGCTCACCATCTCTATTATGAGTCGGTAGCTGTTATTTTGACTCTCATTACTTTAGGGAAATACTTTGAAACCCTATCGAAAGGTCGAACCTCAGATGCGATTAAAAAATTAATGCATTTGTCAGCCAAAGAGGCTACTCTGATACGTGATGGCGAGGAAATTAAGGTTCCTATTGAGCAAGTGCAAATTGGAGATCAAATTTTAGTCAAGCCCGGTGAAAAAATTCCTGTGGATGGTCGAGTCCTGTCAGGGCATTCTGCTATTGATGAATCAATGTTAACAGGGGAATCTATTCCTATTGAAAAAAAGACGGATAGCCCTGTTTATGCTGGGTCAATTAATGGTCAGGGAAGTCTGACTTTTGAGGCTGAAAAAGTTGGCAATGAAACCTTGCTTTCACAAATTATTAAATTAGTTGAGGACGCTCAGCAAACCAAGGCACCCATTGCCAAGATTGCTGATAAGGTATCTGCTGTCTTTGTACCTGTTATTATAACGATTGCCATTTTGACTGGTTTCTTCTGGTATTTTGTCATGGGACAAGATTTTACCTTTTCAATGACAATCAGTGTCGCTGTTCTTGTCATTGCCTGCCCTTGTGCTTTGGGTCTTGCAACGCCAACGGCTATTATGGTTGGTACAGGCCGTGCTGCTGAAAATGGTATCCTTTATAAACGTGGTGATGTCTTGGAATTGGCACATCAGATTAATACGGTTGTTTTCGATAAAACAGGCACCATTACTCAAGGTAAACCAGAAGTTGTTCATCAATTTTCTTATCATGATCGAACTGATTTAGTACAAGTGACAGCTTCCTTAGAAGCATTATCTGAACATCCCCTTAGTCAGGCCATTGTTGATTATGCTAAAAAAGAAGGGACTCATTTACTTGCAGTGGAAGACTTTACTTCTCTAACAGGATTAGGGCTGAAGGGCCGCCTTGCTGATGAAACCGTGCTTGTTGGGAATGAAAAATTGATGCGTCAAGAAAATATCTCTCTAGAACAGGCTAAAACAGATTTTAAGGCAGCAACAGCTAAAGGACAAACCCCCATTTTTGTTGCCAGTGATGGTCAACTGTTAGGACTGATTACGATTGCGGATAAGGTCAAGAATGATAGTGCCGCAACAGTTAAAGCCTTGCAGGATATGGGGATTGAAGTGGTCATGCTGACGGGTGATAATGAAGAAACGGCGCAGGCTATTGCCAAAGAAGTGGGGATTGTTTCTGTTATCAGTCAAGTTTTGCCGCAGGAAAAAACGCAGGCCATTCTTGATTTGCAGGCGGAAAGCAAGAAAGTTGCCATGGTTGGAGACGGTATTAATGACGCTCCGGCACTTGCGACAGCAGATATTGGCATTTCCATGGGCTCTGGAACAGATATTGCCATGGAGTCCGCGGATATTGTCTTGATGAAACCTGCAATGCTTGATATTATTAAGGCGCTGAAAATTAGTCGTGCTACTATTATTAATATTAAAGAAAATCTTTTCTGGGCATTTATTTATAATGTTCTGTCAGTTCCTATTGCTATGGGAGTACTTTATCTCTTTGGCGGACCTTTGCTGGATCCAATGATTGCTGGTTTAGCCATGAGCTTTAGCTCTGTTTCTGTTGTTCTAAATGCTCTGCGTCTTAAAGTTGTAAAATTATAAAGGAGAAATTATCATGGAAAAAATATATCATATCGATGGTTTAAAATGCCAAGGCTGCGCTGACAATGTCACCAAACGCTTTTCAGAATTAAAGAAAGTCGATGATGTCAAAGTTGACCTTGATAAAAAAGAAGTCACGATTACAGGAAATCCAAGCAAGTGGTCTCTTAAACGAGCACTGAAGGGAACCAATTATGAATTGGGAGCAGAAATTTAAGTAGGCTCCATACACCTTAAAAACTGTAAAGTCACAGTTATTTCATTGCATCTTATCAGATGCTAGATGCTCATAAAGAGGGAAAAGACTGGGAAATCAGCTTTTTTCTGCTGTAAAATGAATTTATAGCATTGTCATCGTTACCTGTTTCAATTATTGTAGAATATACAGAATTACAATAACTTGCTGTGCCAGTTTCCTTGATTTGTGATACACTAGATAGTGGAATGTTTTAGAAAAGGTTATATGATTATGGTTAAACTGATTGCTATTGATATGGATGGCACGCTTTTGAATAGTCAAAAAGAAATCCCGCAAGAAAATATTGCTGTGATTCAAGAAGCAGCTCGTTTTGGCTATAAAATTGTGCTTTGCACAGGCCGTATGCAGACTGGTGTCGAGCCTTACTTTGAACAATTAGGTTTGGCTGCTGAACAAGAATATGCGATTTTAAATAATGGCTGCTCTCTTCACACCATTAATGGAGATTGGCAGTTGCTGACTTATCATGATTTAAACTTTAATGGCGTCTCTTATTTGTATGATTTGCTTGAGGGTTATCCTGAAATCGATTTAACATTGACTGCTGATAGGGATTATCTGGTTTTGGCTGATCAAGTATCAGAATTAGTAGCTTATGATGCGAGTCTGGTCTTTACGCGAGCTCAGGCTGTGGGCTTAAATGATATAAAGTATGCTGCTAAACCAATCTTTCAGGCTATGTATTTAGGTGAGAGCGATCGCTTAGATGCTTTTCAGCAAAAGTTTGAGGGCAAATTAGCAGGAAAATTTGCTACTGTCAGAAGTCAACCTTACATTTTTGAAGTGATGCCCCAAGGCATTACAAAAGCTACTGGTTTGAAAGAATTAGCCCAAAAATTGAATATTGCAAGAACAGATATCATGGCAATAGGAGATGCACTTAATGATCTTGAAATGCTTAAAGCAGCAGGCTTTAGTGTGGCTATGGGAAATGCCAGCCCAGAAGTTAAGGCTGCAGCAGACCTTGTGACTGGTTCTAATGATGATGCTGGTGTCGCTCAAGCTATTGCCAAGTATGTCTTAAATAAGTGACAAATGATGAAAAATGAAAGTTTATCTCAGCTTCTTACTTATTGGGGAGAAATAAATTCTCAATCTATCTGACACACAGGGAAACGCATCTATTTAAAAATGAAAGCTAATGGTCTTATCCCTAAAGGTAAGAAAGCTTAAAATCTGCAAAAGTTTCCGGATTGATTGTATCAAAAATGAAAAGTAGGACAAGGTCAACTCACAAGGAATGTCCTGCTTTTTTTTGATGCCTATAGAGAGCCAGCAGTGTTGAGAGAATGATAAAAATATCCATGCAAACAGCAGGGTAGGCTTTGATAGTTAGGTCATAAATGAACCAGAGAGACATGTTTTCAATAATCAACCAGCGCAAAAATTGCAATTTGGATGTTAAAAAGGTCGTCAAAGTGTAAGAGACAGAAGAAATAATGGGCAAGTAACCGACTAAGCCCAAGTTGTTCACATAAGTACCTAAAGCAATCTGAATGAGAACTAAACAGATGGTAATAACTTTTGTATTCTTTTTCTTAAGAATCAGTGCATTTCTGACGATGGAAACACTAATGGTTAGGGCGCCTGTATAGCCACCCAGTAAAAGATTAGCAATAATCGTAAAAATATAGTCGCTGATTTGCCAAAGTAGCATGTGCTGTTTATCTTTGGTAAAAGAAGAATAAGCGAGGCAAAAAGCACCGAGGGCTGAAAAAAGCATTGCAATTGGAAGAATTCATTAAATTTACCATTTCTGATTGTAAAAAATGAAAAAGCGAAGGAAGTCGCTAGCAATCTTATTATAATAGAAAGCAGAGGGAAAGCCAAGCTTAGCAAGATTTGCCAAAAAGAATCAAAGTAGAGAGTATTTCGTTTTCCTGATAGAACGTCTTATCTAGTCATTTTGACCTCTTATCTAAAAAGTCGAGATTTCTATTTGGGCTTTTGATAGACTAGGGTCAGATAACTTAAGAAAGGAAATTTATGATGATACTAAAAACACAAGGTCTGACTAAAACTTATGGTCAACATATTGCTGTCAACCATATTAACTTAGAAATTGCAAAAGGAAGTTTTACGGCTATCCTTGGTCCTAACGGTGCTGGTAAATCCTCTACCATTCAAATGCTGATTGGGTTATTACAGCCTGATTCAGGGAGTGTTCATTATGCTCAAGAAATTAAAATCGGTGTTGTTTTCCAAAACAGTGTCTTAGATGAAATGTTAACGGTTAAGGAAAATTTACAAATTCGTGCCCGTCAGTATAAAGAAGTTGCTCCCGAGAAAGTTGAAGAGCTGATTGAACAATTGGGTCTGACCAATTTTAGTCATCAACAGTATGGCAGTTTGTCAGGAGGACAAAAACGGCGTGTTGATATCGCGCGTGCTCTGCTAAATAATCCAGACATTCTCTTTTTGGATGAGCCGACAACAGGTCTTGATATTCAAACGAGAGAAGCTATTTGGGACTTGCTGAATTTGCTTCAAGAAAAACAAAAAATGACGGTTGTTCTGACAACACATTATCTGGATGAAGCAGACAGTGCTGATCAGGTTTATATTGTTGATCACGGTCACATTATTGCTGAGGGAACAGCTGATCACATCAAGAAAAAATATGCTAAAAATATTCTCAAGCTACAAGCAGGAAATGTTGATCCTTTGCTTGATTATCTAAGAGATGATTCCTTGATTGAAAAGGTCAATGAAGGAGAAATCATTTTAAAACCTGAAACAGCTCAATCGGCTTTAGATATTATTAATGATTGTCGTGATTTGATTGATAATTTTGAATTTCGCTCTGGCACAATGGATGATGCTTTTATAGCCTTAACTGGACGGGAGGTACGTTAAATGTTAGCTTTGGTTAAACGCAATTGTTTGCTCTATTTCCGTAATCGCAGTGGTGTTATTTTCTCACTACTGGGTGCTCTGATTTCTTTTATTCTTTATTTAGTATTTCTAAAGGATAATATTGAATCTTCTTGGTCTCAAATTGACAATACCAATCAACTCTTAGATACATGGCTTATTGGTGGAACCTTGGCTATTACGGGGATTACAACAACCTTATCCAGTCTTTCACAGTGGACAAAAGACAAAGAAAGTCATGTCCGTCAAGACTTATTAATTACAGACTTGGGTTATTGGCCTCTTTCTTTAAGTTATATTATCAGCGCTGCTCTTGTTGGTTTTATCATGCAGGCTATTATGTTGACGATTATGGGAACTTATTTCTATTTTTCGGACAAGGTGTCTCTGTCTTGGACCATTTTGCCTCAGCTTATCTTCATTATGATTTTAAATACACTGATTTCAACCATCATTAATGCTCTGATCGTGAATCGTATTCAATCCGTTGATAATCTTGGAAAATTGGCAACTATTTTTGGCGCTGCTTCTGGTTTCCTTGTAGGTACCTACGTTCCGATCGGTGCTTTGCCAGATACCGCTCAGACCATTATGAAATGGACACCGGGTGCCTATATTGCCTCTTTATTTAGACAAACCTTAATGTCAGATGCTCTGAAAGATAATTTTAGTCAGACAAGTGCTAGAGAGCATTTTGAAAAAATGATGGGCATCCGCTTGAATTGGCAAGGTTTATTGACAAATACAACTACTTACTATATAGTGATAGGTATCTTAGTGGCTGGTGTTCTCATCTTTTGTTTGCAGAATGCTTTGCGAAAATACCGAGCCCCTGTTTAGAGAGGAAGATTAGGTGGTAAAAAGTCAATTTGAAGAGGATTCACAAATCTCAACTGATACTCCCCTTGTTTTGGTCAAGGCAGCAGAAAAAACGCCTGCCATTCAACATTTGTTGGATTATATTGACAATTATCAAATGGTATCCAGTAATGCCATTCCCATCAAAAGTATGGATAAGATTGTGATGCTGAAGTTAGATGACATTGTTTTAGCTGATGTAAATCAGACGACACTTAAAATTTATACTTTAACTGGGGTGTTTACCACGACTGAAACCTTGGTTCATTTTTCAAATCGTTTAAGCAAGACGAATTTCATTCAAATTTCCAAACATGCCCTGATTAATCTTGATCATCTGGAATCTCTGTCAGACAGTTTTTCGGGTAACATGATGGCAAAGTTGAGCAACAATATCAAATCAAGCGTCAGTCGCAAATATGTTAAGGATTTAATGACTCAGCTGGGTATTTAGAAAGGAAAGAAAGATGAAAACAATTGTTAGTAGCATACTTTCAGGAATCCGTACAGGCGGCTTAGTCTACTTGCTTGTTCTGCTCTTTAATGTTCAAAAGTCACCCGTTTCTAAAAGCAATATTGTCAGTATTCTTATCATGAGTGCTTGTATTGGTGTTATTAGTCTGATTTTTGAAAGTGAACGCTTCTCTTTTTTAAAGCTTCTAATCATTCATTTTTGGGTGACTCTTGGTCTGGTGTCTGCCATGATGATTTATAATGGCTGGAGTGATATTTTGATTTCACCTAGATTTTGGATTGATTTCATCCTTATTTATATCATTATTTGGGGATTTGTCCGATTGGATATTTATTTAAAGACACAAAAAATTAATCAGGCCTTATCTGAGCGCCATAAAAATCAAGAGTAATTTCTCTTGCTTCAGACTGAAGACAAATCTATTTTTCAGCGTAAAAAATTTTTAAGCTCTGCAAATTTCAATTTCAATTTTAATTTTCCTTATTTGCGAGCGAAGCGAGCTCTAAACGAAATTTTCCGCCGTGATAAAAGTGCCTGAAACTTTAACGTTTCAGGCACTCGGAAGATTTGAGACCATGGTATCAAATTCTAACTGAACACGGGCTGCGGATTGTGGCAAAAAGATGAGTCCTCCTAGAATTTTAATGATTCCGCGTCGTACGCCCTATTTTGCCTTTATCCGCTTAACGCCCTTTGTATCTTGATTTAACTGAACACGGGCTGCGGACGGCTGCAAAAAGATAAACATATCCTAGACGCAAGCGTCGTCGGTTAGTTTCCTATTTTGCTCTTGTCCGCTTAACGCCCTTTGTATCTTAGTTTAGGTTGGGACATAAGGAAACGAAAGTTTCCTCATCACTACCGTCCGTATCACTAAGGAAAGTCTCAAAAGAAAACTTTTTCTACATTCTCAATCAAGAGTAACTTCTCTTGATTTTTTTATTGTTGATTATGAGAAGCTAGACAGCATCAAAAGAAACTAAGGATTTTAAAATGGAATTTTTAGCCTTATTTAATCATGAGAAGGATCATATTGATTAGCAGGTGTAATGGACAGCACATCTTATCGTTTTAAATTATTGCTGGAAAGCTATATTATACAGGTATTAATATGCCTATGATAATCGACTTCTTCAATAGTTTTTTGAAGAGAGCAGAAATTAATTTGCTTGGTATGAAGCTTTGCTGATGGCCTAAAAAAGAAATTTGGTATATACCATTTACAACTGTTATTAATAAGAGTATAATGAAAGTAACAATATGGAGGTGTAAAGTGACGATATACATTAAAGCAGATAAGTTTTATTATCCTTATGAAACAAAATTGGGTGGTTATTTGGAACTAGTTGATGATTCTTTTGGAAAATGGCTGAGCACTGTTCCAGAAGGTGCTCAAGTGCTTGATTATTCAGGATATGAAATTGCGCCTGGACTTGTTGACACACATATTCATGGTTTTGCAGGAGCCGATGTGATGGACAATAGAGAAGAATCCTTAGCGACAATGAGTCGAGAATTGCTCTCAGCTGGTGTGACCAGCTTTTTCCCAACAGGATTAACAGCTTCCTTTGAAACGCTTAATGAAGTTTGTCAAACGACAGCCAATTTTGCAGGTAAGGAAACGGGTGCTCGCATTCAAGGCCTTTTCTTTGAAGGTCCTTATTTCACTAAAAAGTACAAAGGGGCGCAAAATCCTTCTTATATGCGAAATCCCTCAACGAGTGAATTGGATCAGTGGTTAGCAAGTTCCAAGGGACTCTTAAAGAAGATTGCCCTTGCACCTGAGCGTGAAGGAACAGCTGAATTTATCTCTTATGCATGCAAGCGAGGGGTTGTTGTGGCTTTAGGCCATTCTGATGCGACCTATGAGGAAGCTGTTGAGGCAGTTGAAGCTGGTGCCTCTGTTTGGGTGCATGCCTATAATGGTATGAGAGGGCTCAATCATCGTGAACCGGGCATGGTCGGAGCCGTTTATGACATTCCTAATACTTATGCCGAATTGATTTGTGATGGTTACCATGTGCATCCTCGTGCTTGTGACATTCTTCTACATCAAAAGCGACCTGATCATGTGGTTTTGATTACAGATTGTATGGCAGCTGGCGGTCAGCCTGATGGGGACTACATGTTGGGAGAATATCCTGTTACTGTTGAAAATGGCACTGCCCGATTGAAATCAAATGATGCCTTAGCGGGGTCTATTTTGCAATTGAAAGATGGTGTCAAAAATGTTGTTGATTGGGGTCTTGTCTCTAAAGATAAGGCTATCATGATGGCAAGTCTTATTCCAGCTATATCTGTTGGTATAGATGATGTTTGCGGCCAAATAAAAGAAGAGTATCTGGCAGATTTTATCGTGTTGGATAAAGAGATGAACTTACGAGCAACTTATTTAGCAGGTACAAAAGTTTATGAAGGTCAATAGAGGTAAGTAAAAAAGACAACTAGAAAAGAAAAGGCTTGAAAGTCGTTTTGTGAACGATATTCTAGCCTTTTTTAATGGTTGATAAAAACCTTAGGACAAAAACAGCTTGTCATTTAAACTTATTTGTAAACTAAGCATTGATTTTGGCCTTTTGTATTTTCTTAGCAGTTGTCATCATAAGACGAATACGGTTAAGTTGATTGACTTCTGAAGAACCTGGATCGTAGTCAATAGGAGCGATATTAGCCCCTTTATACTGCCTGCGAAGTTCTTTTACCATTCCTTTACCAACGATATGGTTGGGCAAACAGCCAAATGGTTGCAGACAGACGATGTTTTTAACATCATTATTAAGCAGTTCAATCATTTCACCAGTCAGGAACCAACCCTCACCTGTATGATTACCAATAGAGATAATCTTGGAAGCACCATCAGCAATGTTATAAATAGACTCAATGCCTTCAAAACGCTTCGATTTTTCAAGTGCTTTATTCATTGGCTTTTCAAGGAGGTTAATGGCATCAATACCTAGTTTAGCCAAGCGTTTCGTTTTTTGGCTCATATTGAGTTCATCAGCTTTCCAGATTTGATTAAACAGTGAATAATTCATAAAACCAATCAAATCTGGAACGACAGCTTCGCCCCCCTCTCTTTCAATGATACCAACGATGTCATTGTTGGCTGTTGGAGCATACTTAACCAAGATTTCACCAACAACTCCAACACGTGGTTTTTGTCCAAAGTCAAGCGTTTCTAGTTTATCAAAGTCACGAATAATACGTTTCATATTGCGATTAAATTCAAAGTAAGACCCTGATTTGACATTTTTACGAGCACTTTCTAGCCATTTGTCATAAAGAGCATTAGCTGAGCCTTTAATAGCCTCGTAAGGACGCACGCGGTAAAGTAGGCGTTCGAAAAGATCGCCGTAAAGCACACTGATGAGCAGACGTTTGACAAAAGAATAGTTAAGCTTCCAGCCCGGAGTCTCTTCAGTTCCTTGATTTCCCATAGAAATAGAGACGACAGGAATTTGTGGAAAACCAGCGTCCTTAAGAGCTTTGCGTAAAAGCGGAATATAATTGGTTGCTCGACAACCGCCGCCAGTTTGCGTCATCATAACACTGGTATTGTTGAGATCATATTGACCGCTTTGTAGGGCTTCAACTAATTGACCAATAGTGATAATAGCAGGATAGCAGGCATCATTGTGGACAAATTTTAATCCCACGTCAACCGCCTTGCGATCCATGGCTGGCAATATGACAACATTGTAACCTGATTGCTTAAAGGCTTCTTCAATGAGACCATTTTGATGAATAGGCGATAGCATTGGCATGAGCAGGGTATGGGTCTTTTTCATGTCCTTGGTGAAGATAGGTCTTTGTTTGCCTTCTTCATTTTCTAGCTCCTGTGGAAATTGTGGTGCTTGATTGAAAATGTGATCAAGCTTAGCCTTTTTGACTTTTTGGTCACGTTCTTTTACAGCTGCCTTAAGCGAGCGCAGACGGATACGAATAGCACCCATATTGCTGCCTTCGTCAATCTTAAGAACGGTGTAGAGTTTGTTATGACCGCGCATGATTTCTGCAACTTGATCTGTTGTGACAGCATCAAGACCACAGCCAAAACTATTAAGCTGAACCAGTTCCAAATTAGGATTTTTAGAAACGACCTTGGCAGCGGCGTAAAGTCGAGAATGGTAGACCCATTGATTGACAACACGCAAACCATCAACTTCTTCAAGACCCGATACCATATCCTCAGTCAGCACATGGAAACCTTCCTGAGTAATGATATTAGCGATACCATGATTGATTTCTGGATCAAGATGATAAGGTCGACCTGACAATACAATAGCTTTTTCATTGTTCATTGCCAAGTGTGTTAAGAGTTCATCTGCTTTGGTTTGTAAGTCAGTTTTGAAATCTGTTAAAGCTTGATAGCCATGTTCAACGGCTTTGTGAATCTGCTCGTTCGTTATATCATTATAATCTGCAAAGGTTTTGGCAAGTGCTTGGACAACACTTTCGTGATCAGCTAAATTAACAAAGGGATGGAAATATTTGACTTCTTTATTACGGATTGGATCCATGTTTTTTTCAATCAGTTCTGGATAACCTTGGACAATAGGGCAGTTATAATGATTAGGTGCTTGCTTATTTTCCACTTGTTCGTAAATGATACTTGGATAGAAAATGGCATCTACCTTTTATCAATAAGAGCCTGAATATGACCGTGTACCATTTTAGCAGGGTAACAAACAGTATCACTTGGAATGGTTTCGATCCCTTTTTGATAGAGTTTTTTATCAGATTTTGGTGAAATTTGAACACGAAATCCTAGGTCAGTCAAAATAGTGTGCCAAAGAGGATAATTTTCATATAGATTGAGAACGCGAGGAATTCCCATCACACCGTGTTTGGCATCGCGTTTAGATAAGGCCTTGAATTTGAAAAGCTTCTTGTATTTATAATCAACTAGATTTTCTTTTTGCTTGCTTCGGTCAAATTTAATTTTGGTGACTTTTTCGGCACCGCGTTCACAGCGATTACCCGTCACAAATTTAGAGCCATCGTTAAAGATAGTAACGGTCAAAGCACAATTATTTTCACAAAGACCGCATCGTGTGAATTCTTTTTCTGATTTGAAATCTGTTAATTCTTCCAATTGCATGAGTTTGGATGGCTGAGCATGATCTTCATACTTTTCTTGGGCAATAAGGGCACAGCCGTAAGCTCCCATAAGTCCAGCAATATTGGGACGAACGACTTCACGACCTGAGACCAATTCAAAGGCTCGAAGAACAGCTTCATTGTAAAAAGTACCGCCTTGAACGACAATTTTTTGACCCAAATCTTCTGGCCGTTTAACCTTGATAACCTTGTAAAGGGCGTTTTTGATAACAGAATAAGAAAGTCCTGCTGAGATGTCAGCGACAGTGGCTCCTTCTTTTTGTACCTGTTTGACCTTGGAATTCATGAAAACCGTGCATTTTGACCCCAGATCCACAGGATGTTTTGCTAGGAGAGCCACTTTAGCGAAATCTTTAACATCATATTTGAGAGATTTAGCAAAGGTTTCAATAAAAGATCCGCAGCCAGACGAGCAGGCCTCATTGAGCTGGATGCTAGAGAGCGCCCCATCTTGAACAGACATGGCTTTCATATCCTGACCACCAATATCTAAGATAAAATCAACACCCGGATTAAAATAATTGGCAGCCTTAAAGTGAGCAACAGTTTCAACTTCGCCATTATCAACTCGTAAAGCAGCCTTGATAAGGTGTTCTCCGTAACCAGTGACACAAGAATTGGCTATGAAAGCAGTACTTGGCAATTCTTGGTAAACTTGCTTGAGGATAGCAATGATATTTTCTAAAGGCTGTCCTAAATTATTGCCATAGTGTTTAAATAAGATATTGCCATTAGGATCTGTCAAAATCACTTTTGAAGTGGTGGAACCAGCATCAATTCCTAAAAAGACTGGACCGGAAGCGGTAGAGATGTCCTTATACTGAGCACTAGCTTCATTGTGGCGTTGGCGCCAAGTATCTAACTCATCTTGGTCCTTAAAGAGAACATCTAAAGTGCTTTTAGGTACAAGAGAATCAGAACTATTGTTATTTAGGTTATCAATAATTTGTGATAATTTTAACTGGCTTTGATTTTCATCAAGGGCTGCTCCCATAGCAACAAATAGTTGAGGATTTTCTGGGAAAATAACATTCTCAGACTTGATATCAAGCGTTTCAATGAAGCGTTGGCGCAATTCACTCATGAAAAAGAGCGGTCCGCCTAAAAAAGCAATATTACCTGTAATCTTACGACCAGAAGCTAGTCCAGCAATGGTTTGATTGACGACCGCCTGAAGGATGGAAGCTGCAATGTCTTCCTTACGGGCTCCTTCATTAATCAGCGGTTGGACATCTGTTTTGGCAAAAACACCGCAGCGGCTGGCAATCGGATAGATGGTTTCATACTCTTTAGCCAATTCATTAACACCGTTAGCATCTGTTTTTAGCAACTCTGCCATTTGGTCAATGAAAGCTCCTGTACCGCCAGCACAAGTTCCGTTCATGCGTTGTTCGAGGGCATCCCCAAAGAAGGTCATTTTGGCATCTTCACCGCCCAATTCAATAACTACATCTGTTTGCGGAATGAATTTTTCCACAGTGGTAGTTGCTGCGATAACTTCTTGGACAAAAGGAATTTCAGCCGCATCTGACAGTCCCATTCCTCCAGAACCAGTGATGGCAATGGAGACCTCCTGATTGCCGATTTCAGATATGGCTTCTTGAATTACCTTGATAGTTGCCGCTTTTACGTCTGAAAAATGGCGTTCATAACGTGAAAAGATTAAATGATAATCTTGGTCAAAGACAACGACCTTAACTGTTGTTGAACCGACATCAATACCAGCTTTATACATATAAAAATACCTAGTTTGACTGTAAATCTTAGAATTTTAAACTGATTTGTAAAGAAAGGAGCTTCTTACATAATTCTAATTTCAGCCTGCAGTTTTCCCTTCTAGTCACATTTTTATCAACGGAATGACAGTGGCAATACAACAGATTGTTGCCTATCAAACAGTCCGTTTGTTATAATGATATTATAAATCTTCAAATATCAAATTCAATCGTTAATTTTTGTGATTGTGTTGTTTAGGCAACGGTAATTGACGTTTTGTTGTTTATCTAAGGAGGATAATGTCATGAAATTTACTGATATTCGTTATTTGCGGACGGAAAAATTAATTTTTGATGCCTTTGTTAAATTACTGAGTAACAAACCTTATGAAAAAATTACTATTCAAGATATTGCTGATGAGGCTATGATTAATCGGGCAACCTTTTATTCTCATTATGCCGATAAGGATACCTTACAGCAAGGCATTCAAAAACAAATGATTGAGCAGCTGTCCGATATGATTGATGCAGCACAAGTTACCACTGAAGATACGGTCAAGGTCAAAAAAGCAGAGAGTCTGTTAAGTCATTATTATCACAGTTTAGAAAAAAATCCCTCTATTGCTAAAATTGTTTTAAAAAATATTTCTCAAGAAATTCTTCAAAACGATTTCAGTCAATTATTGCATCAAAAATATGATCATCTCTTAACAAAACTGAATGTCACAGAATCTGGAGAACCCGTACCAACAGATTTTATTGTTGCTTATTTGACCAGCATTTTTGTTGGGACTTTGATGTGGTGGATCCAGTCTGATTTCGATATGCCTGCAAAAGAATTGGCTCGTTTGGTCATTAAACTCATTAGCAATGGTCACCTGACTGTTATGGGAGTTAATATCAATCGTGAGGATTGATTGGTAAAAAACTTATTAGACATCTTCTTATTTTTCTGTTATAATACTAGCCAGAAAGAAAGTATTATGGCATTTCTTAAGCGAGTCCGAGATAGTGGAAGTCGGGTGAGATAAAGTAATGAACTGGCGCTTTCTCTTGGCTAATAGCCAAGCTAACAATCAGATAAATGAAGTAATAAATTAGGGTGGAACCGCGTTTCAAACGCCCCTATGTCAGTTGGCATGGGAGTGATTGAGCGTGGCTCTTTTGATTTCTCAGCGTCAGCTATTTTACAAAAAAGAGAGACGAAATGTCTAAAAACAAACCTTTCACCTAACCAAAGTTGCTAATAACCCTAAAGGTTTAAGCACCTAATGATAATTGCTATGTACCTAGTCTATGCACTTGTTTTCTTTTCAAAAGAATATCGCTTTTAAAAGGAAATGTCGCAAGATATAATTATTAAGAAAGAGAGTAAATTATGTCAAAAAAACTAACCTTTCAGGAGATTATTCTCACGTTACAGCAATACTGGAATGATCAGGGTTGTATGTTGATGCAGGCTTATGATAATGAAAAAGGTGCAGGTACCATGAGTCCCTACACTTTCTTGCGTGCTATTGGACCTGAGCCTTGGAATGCGGCTTATGTTGAGCCTTCCCGTCGTCCTGCCGATGGTCGTTACGGTGAAAATCCTAATCGTCTGTATCAGCACCATCAATTCCAAGTGGTTATGAAGCCATCACCAAGCAACATTCAAGAACTTTATTTGCAATCACTTGAATTACTTGGTATTAATGCCTTGGAACATGATATTCGTTTTGTTGAGGATAATTGGGAGAATCCTTCAACTGGTTCAGCCGGACTTGGTTGGGAAGTTTGGCTTGACGGTATGGAAATTACCCAGTTCACTTATTTCCAACAAGTAGGAGGATTAGCAACACAACCTGTAACCGCTGAGGTAACCTATGGTTTAGAACGTCTAGCTTCCTATATTCAAGAAGTTGATTCTGTCTATGATATTGAATGGGCACCTGGCGTTAAATATGGTGAAATTTTTAAACAGCCAGAATATGAGCATTCTAAATATTCTTTTGAAATTTCCAACCAAGAGATGCTGTTGGAGAATTTTGAAAAATTTGAAGCAGAGGCCAAACGCTGCTTGGAGGAAAATCTGGTGCATCCAGCCTATGATTATGTCCTTAAATGTTCACATACATTCAATCTGCTTGATGCCCGTGGAGCTGTTTCGGTGACAGAACGTGCTGGTTACATTGCACGGATTCGCAATTTAGCGCGTGTGGCTGCCAAGACCTTTGTAGCCGAACGTAGACGTCTTGGTTATCCACTATTAGATGAAATGACACGAGAAAAACTTTTGGCAGAGGAGGAAGCATAATCATGACAAAGAATTTATTAGTAGAACTTGGTCTTGAAGAAATGCCGGCTTACGTTGTAAAGCCGAGCATTAAACAGTTACGTCAAAAAATGGGACAGTTTTTGGATACTAATCGTCTTTCTTTTGAAAAAATAGAAATGTTTTCAACTCCTCGTCGTTTGGCCATTCGTGTTGTGAATTTGGCTGATCAGCAAAGTGATTACTCCGAAGACTTTAAGGGGCCGGCTAAGAAAATTGCTCTGGATGCTGATGGTCATTTTACTAAAGCGGCCCAAGGATTTGTTCGCGGTAAAGGATTGACAACAGATGCCATTGAATTTCGTGAGGTCAAGGGCGAAGAATATGTTTATGTCACTAAAAATGAAGCAGGCAAACCAGCTAAAGAAGTTTTAGATGGTCTTATTGATGTTTTGCAGTCTCTGACTTTCCCTGTTAATATGCATTGGGCTAATCATACTTTTGAATATATTCGTCCTGTTCATACACTTGTTGTTCTTTTGGATGATGAAGCCCTTGATCTTAATTTTCTTGATATTAAATCTGGGCGTATCAGCAGAGGCCATCGTTTTCTTGGTCAGGAAACACAAATTGCTAGTGCTGCCTCTTATGAAACTGATTTGCAAGCAGAATTTGTCATTGCTAATGCTAAAGAACGTGAAGACATGATTATTGAGCAAATTAGAGAAATTGAAAAAATCTATAATGTTTCTGTTGAAATTGATGAAACATTGCTCAGCGAAGTGCTGAATTTAGTTGAATATCCAACAGCCTTTATGGGGAGTTTTGATGAGAAATATTTGGAATTGCCAGAAGAAGTTTTGGTAACGTCAATGAAAACGCACCAACGTTATTTTGTGGTTCGTGATCAAACTGGTAAATTATTGCCTAATTTCATTTCAGTCCGTAACGGTAATGACCAATTCATTGAAAATGTCGTTAAAGGAAATGAAAAAGTTTTATTAGCACGCTTAGAAGATGGAGAATTTTTCTGGCGTGAAGACCAAAAATTGCAGATTGCGGATCTTGTTGAAAAATTAAAATTGGTTACTTTCCATGAAAAAATTGGTTCTTTATATGAGCATATGATGCGAACCAAGCAGATTGCGGCTTATCTAGCAGAACAGGCAGATTTGACAGAACAAGAAAAAGCAGAAATAGAGCGTGCAGCTAGTATCTATAAGTTTGACCTTTTGACTAGTATGGTAGGCGAATTTGATGAATTACAAGGTATCATGGGAGAAAAATATGCTACTTTAGCAGGTGAAAGTCAGGCGGTTGCAACCGCTATTCGTGAACACTATTTGCCAATCAGCAGTGACGGTCAGCTGCCTGACAGCAAGGTAGGCGCCATTTTAGCTGTTGCCGACAAACTTGATACCTTGTTGTCCTTCTTCTCAGTCGGTCTTATTCCAAGTGGTTCCAACGATCCCTATGCTCTTCGCCGTGCGACCCAAGGGATTGTTCGTATTTTAGATAAATTCGGTTGGGAAATCCCTTTGGATCGTTTAGTTGCCAAACTTTATCAATTTGACTTTGATAGCTTAACTTATCAAAATCAGGCAGATGTTCTGGCATTTATTCGTGGCCGTGTTGAAAAAATGATTGATAAGTCTGTACCAAAAGATATTAGAGAAGCAGTGCTTGACAGTTCAACACATATTGTTCGTCTGGAGGTTGAAGCAGCAGCAGCCTTGGCTGAGAAAGCTGACGAGGGTCATTTTAAAGCTTCTATTGAAAGTTTATCGCGAGTTTTTAATTTAGCAGAGAAGTCTAATCATAATGAAATGGTAGACACCAGTATTTTTGAAAATGAATATGAACAAGAGCTCTTCGATGCTGTTGAAGAATTGCATTTTACAGAAGATATGACTGACAATGTTGACCGCCTTTTTGCCTTGAGTCCGATTATTGATGCTTTCTTTGATAATACGATGGTTATGGTGGATGATGAGGCTGTGAAAAAGAATCGTTTAAACTTACTGGCTCATCTGGCACAGAAAGCTAATACTATCGCAGCTTTTAATGAAATTAGGACAAAGTAAGTTCAGATGTGATATGTCATAAGGCTTGATGTCTCATATCCTAATCTCTTAATTAAGGCGTTGACTTATTCTTATTAAATAAGAAATAAATGGAAGGAGTTTTTATGGAACAAACAAAAATTGACCGTATTAATGAATTAGCACGAAAAAGAAGACAGAAGGATTAACTGGTGCTGAAAAAATAGAACAGGCAAGGCTTCGAGAAGAGTACATTGAAGGCTATCGCCGCAGCATTCGCCATCACATTGAAGGACTCAAAATCGTTGATGAAGAGGGCAATGATATTACGCCTGCAAAGTTAAAGGAAATTCAGCGTCAAAAGGGTATTCATGGTAGGAAGCCGGGAGATAATAGTTAAAAATAGATACCTCATCATGCTTCTTTTTACAATAATTCTGCTTTTCCTATTGACTAGTAACCTTAAAGTAGGTTACAATCAAAGAAAAAGGTGGTGTGTGCTATGAAAAAAAGATTGTTAGCGCTTTTATTAGCGATGTCTATAATCCCGCTCTTGATGGCCTGTGATAAAGATAACATCAATGATGACAATCAACTAGCTCAGACGAAGACTGACCAAACAACAAAGAAAAGTGACAAGGAAACAAGCCATTCTGATATCACCGAAACTAAAATTTCTAAAGAGCAGGCTAAGCGCATTGCTCTTAAGGATGCAGGTTTTGCTGAAAAGGAAGTCACATTGCTAACCATTGAACAGGATATTGACGATGGGGTGACGGAATTTGAAGTTGAATTCACTAAAGATACAACAGAATATAATTATACAATCAATGCTGATACGGGGAAAATTATTTCTAAGGAGTCAGAAGATGTAAATGATTAGACAGTTATTTTTACGCTAATAAAAGGGTTGGAACAATGCTTCGACCCTTTTATTGTGCAGTAGTTTTAGGTTTACGCAGTAGCTGATTGGAAGTTTCATATCTTGGTTTTTAGGCTCAAAAACGTTTAACAGCCCGCTAGAGTGTTACAGTATCTCTTGCCAAATGATAGCGAGTGAGAAAAATCGGTAAATTGCGATTTTATCATCCTAACCCCTTTTTAAAATTAACTGTTTGCTTATTTATACAAGTGTTGTGTTAAGATTTATCCTCATTCATAAAAGTATTTTACTTGTTTTGAAAATATTTCATTTTTTAAAGTCAAAAGGAGTTCTATTAAAGGTATTTTCTACTATTGGGGCGTTTAAAGAGCAGTAAAAGTGTGTTATAATGAATCATATGAAACGAAACTTTGAACATGTCAAGCGAATTGTTATAAAAATCGGAACCAGTTCGCTTGTTTTACCAAGTGGAAAGATTGATTTGAATAAAATAGATCAGCTGGCTTTTGTTATTTCAAACTTGATGAATAGAGAACTTGATGTTATTTTAGTTTCATCTGGTGCAATGGGATTTGGACTGGATATCTTGAAAATGGATAAGCGTCCAGCTGAGGTTGCTCGCCAGCAGGCTGTTTCCAGCGTCGGTCAAGTAGCTATGATGAGCCTTTATTCTCAAATCTTTTCGCACTATCAAACCAATGTTTCTCAGATTCTTTTAACAAGAGATGTTGTTGAATTTCCTGAAAGTCTTGAAAATGTGACCAATACTTTTGAGACCCTTTTATCTATGAGAATTGTGCCTATTGTTAATGAAAATGATGCCATCAGTGTGGATGAGATGGATCATACAACTAAGTTTGGCGACAATGATCGCTTGTCAGCTCTAGTTGCAAATATCACAAATAGTGACCTTTTAATTATGTTATCTGATATTGATGGTCTTTTTGATAAAAATCCAACTATTTATGATAATGCAGTTTTAAGAGAAAATGTAACTGAAATTACCGAGGAAATTCTTAAATCAGCAGGTGGTGCAGGTAGTAAGTTTGGAACAGGCGGTATGTTGAGCAAAATCAAAAGTGCTCAGATGATTTTTGACTGTGACCGTCAAATGATTCTGATGAACGGTGCCAATCCCCGTGATATTTTACGGGCTCTTGATGGAAAAATGATAGGAACCTTATTTGCAAAGGAGTAGCTTATGGTAACTATTGATAATTTAGGACAAAATGCAAAAAAGGCTAGTTTTTACTTGCTCAATTAGGTACGGAAGCGAAAAATACTGCTTTGCTTAAAGTAGCGGAAGCTTTGTTGGCAGAATTGCCTTATATTTTAGAAGAAAATGCTAAAGATGTCGCTTTGGCTCAAGAACATGGTATTAGCGCTATCATGGTAGATCGTTTACGTTTGGATGAGAAACGTCTGCAAGACATTGCCTCAGGTGTTCGTGATGTGGCTGCTTTAGGAGATCCCATTGGACAGGTTGTTCGTGGTTATACGAATATGGATGGACTGAAAATCATTCAAAAACGTGTGCCTTTAGGTGTCATTGCTATGATTTTTGAAAGCCGTCCCAATGTATCTGTTGATGCTTTCAGCTTAGCCTTTAAGACAGGAAATGCTATTATTTTACGTGGAGGCCGTGATGCTATTTTCTCCAATACGGCTCTGGTCAATGTGATTCGTCGGACACTCACTGGCTTTGGACTTGATGAAAATGCAGTTCAATTAGTTGAAGATACCAGCCATGAAGTTGCCAAAGAGTTGATGGCTGCAGTGGACTATGTAGATGTTCTCATACCGCGTGGCGGTGCCCGTCTGATTCAGACCGTAAAAAAGGAAGCCAAAGTGCCCGTTATTGAAACAGGTGTTGGCAATGTCCATATCTATGTTGATGAGTTTGCTGACCTTGACATGGCTAGCGAGATTGTTGTTAATGCTAAAACGCAGCGACCTAGTGTCTGTAATGCAGCTGAGGGGTTACTTGTCCATGAAAAAGTTGCTCAGGATTTCTTACCAAAATTAGAAGCGGCTATTAATCAAATACATCCAGTTGAATTCCGAGCTGATGATAGGGCACAAAAGATTTTAAAAAATGCTAAACCTGCCAGTCAGGAGGATTACGCGACAGAATTTTTAGATTATATTATGTCTGTTAAGATTGTTAATAGTCTTGATGAAGCGATTGACTGGATCAATGCCTATACCAGCCATCATTCAGAATCCATTATAACGAGAGATATTCAGACAGCTGAACGCTTTCAAGATGAAGTGGATGCGGCAGCAGTGTATGTGAATGCCTCCACGCGTTTTACAGATGGTTTTGTTTTTGGTTTGGGAGCCGAAATCGGTATATCAACTCAGAAATTACATGCTCGTGGACCAATGGGGTTAGAAGCTCTAACCAGTACCAAATTTTACATTAATGGTAAAGGACAGATTAGAGAATAAACGATTATTAGAAATGAAGTTCATAAGAGGAATGCCAGACAAAATTTTGAATAGAGACTATAAATAAAACGTCACTTTTTTATTGTGGAATAAAGGAGTGCTTGAGATAAAGCGGGTATGAAAATGAGAGCAAGGACAGTTGGTATTCATTTATAAACTGATTTTAGTCCTGCTTTTTTATGTGTTACAAAAAGCTGTTTAATTTAAAGAAGGGTTGCTTTTAAAAACTGCTCTTGCTTTCATCTTAGAAATAATAAGATAGCTTTTTTTTAGTTTATTATAGAGTAAAAGTGTGGTAAAATAAAAGCTATGACTAATGATTTTCATCATATCACTGTACTCTTGCATGAAACGATTGATATGCTTGACATCAAGCCAAATGGTATCTATGTTGATGCAACGCTTGGTGGTGCAGGACATAGTGACTATTTGCTTTCAAAACTTGGTAAAGAAGGTCATCTTTATTGTTTTGATCAGGATCAAAAAGCCATTGATAATGCTAAAATACGTTTGCAACAATATGTTAAGACTGGTCAAGTCAGCTTTATCAAAGATAATTTTCGATATCTAAAAAACCGCTTGGCTGATGAGGGAATCTACGAAATTGATGGTATTTGTTACGACTTAGGCGTATCAAGTCCTCAATTAGATGAACGCGAACGCGGCTTTTCTTATAAGAAGGATGCACCGCTTGATATGCGGATGAATCAAGAAGCACAGTTGACAGCTTTTGATGTGGTCAATACTTATGATTATCATGATTTAGTACGCCTTTTCTTTAAGTATGGCGAGGATAAATTCTCCAAGCAAATTGCAAGAAAGATCGAAAGTGCCAGAAAAGAGAAACCGATTGAAACAACGGCAGAGTTAGCTGAGATTATTAAATCTGCTAAGCCTGCTAAAGAACTCAAGAAGAAGGGTCACCCAGCCAAGCAAATTTTTCAGGCTATTCGAATTGAAGTTAATGATGAATTAGGTGCAGCAGAGGAATCTTTAACGCAAGCCCTAGATTTGCTGGCTTTAAACGGACGAATAGCTGTCATTACTTTTCATTCCTTAGAAGACCGTCTCACGAAACAGCTGTTTAAAGAAGTGACCACTCTTGATGTTCCTAAAGGCCTCCCTTTTGTTCCAAAGGACTTACAACCGAAATTCTCTTTGGTAAATCGCAAACCCATCTTACCCCAAGCTAGAGAACTATCAGAAAATAATCGGGCACATTCGGCTAAATTACGGGTCATTCAAAAAATTCGAAATTAGAGAAATAATATGACAAATGAAAAACGGAGCGAAGCTCTCTCTCAAGCTTTACAAAAAAGAATCAAAACCTTTACCAGATTGGAAAAGGCTTTTTATGGTGCGATTATTATTACTGCTATCACACTGGCTGTTAGTATTATTTATTTGCAAAGCCGCAGCCTGCAAATTCAGCAGGAAATCAGCCATTTAAACAGTCAAATCAATGACAGAGAGACTGAATATAATAATGCTAAACAGGAAGTTAATGAACTGAGCCGTTATGATCGTATTGCGGAAATTGCTCAAAAAGCAGGCCTTACTGTGCAAAAAGATAATATTAAGAAGGTGGACTAGTCTATGAAAAATTTTAAAAAGAAATTTTTGGACTATGTTGTGGGTGACCGCAGAGTACCTAGAGAGAACCGTGAACGTGTCGGACAAAATTTAATGATTTTGTCTGTCTTTATCTTTTGTGTTTTCATTGTTAACTTTATTATTATTATTGGAACAGATCGGAAATTTGGAGTTAATTTATCTAAAGGGGCATCCTCTGTTTATCAAACTGTTCAAAAAGTTCAGGCTAAACGAGGAACGATTTATGATCGTAATGGGAATCCCATCGCAGAAGATTCAACCACTTATAATATTTATGCTGTTATTGATAAATCTTATGTATCAACTTCCGGTGAAAAATTATATGTTCAGCCTTCACAATATGACAAAGTAGCTGATATTCTTAACCAGCATTTAGGCATGGAAAAGGACTATGTTACTGCTCAGTTAAAACAAAAGAAGCTAACGCAAGTATCTTTTGGATCTAAAGGTTCAAATATTACTTATGGAACAATGACAGATGTCACCAAAGCACTTAAAGATGCAAAAATTAAAGGGGTTGCTTTTACAACAAGTCCCGGCCGTATGTATCCTAATGGAACCTTTGCTTCACAGTTTATTGGTCTAGCTCAGGTTAAAGAAAATAAAGATGGTAGTAAGAGCTTAGTAGGTGCAACAGGCATGGAGGCTTCTCTTGATAAAATTTTATCTGGAAAAGACGGACAAGTAACCTACCAAAAAGATAAAAATGGAAACACACTTCTAGGTGCTGCTACAACTGTAAAAAAAGCTCAAGATGGCAAGGATGTTTATACAACATTGTCTGCTCCCATTCAGACTTATTTGGAAACGCAGATGGATGTCTTCCAAAGTAAGGCTAAGGGTGCTCAGGCCAGTGCCACTCTGGTCAATGCCAAAACAGGCGAAATATTGGCAACCTCACAAAGACCAAGCTTTAATTCCGATACAAAGGAAGGTTTGGATTCCAAGGATTTTTCTTGGCAAAATGCTCTTTATCAAACCAATTATGAACCGGGTTCAACAATGAAGGTCATGCTGCTCGCTGCTGCTATTGATGAAGGGGTATTCAATCCTAACGAAACTTATAATAATGCCAGTCTGTCTATTGCTGATGCTACCATCAAAGATTGGTCAGTTAATGAAGGTATTTCGCAAGGAGGCTATCTTTCTTTCGCTCAAGGATTTGCTTATTCTAGTAATGTAGGAATGACGCTGCTAGAACAAAAAATGGGTAATGATAACTGGCTTAATTATCTCAGTAAATATCGTTTTGGCTTACCAACACGTTTTGGAATGGGCAATGAAGCTTCAGGGCTCCTTCCATCTGATAATATGGTAACGATTGCTATGAGCGCCTTTGGTCAAGGTATTGGAGTGACACAGACACAAATGCTCAGAGCCTTTACTTCTGTCTCTAATGATGGTGTTATGTTAGAACCGCAATTTATCACCAAAATTTATGACCCTAAAACGGGAAGCAGCCGTACGGCGAAAAAAGAAGAGTCAGGAAATCCTGTTTCAGCAGATGCAGCGAAGCAAACACGGCAGTATATGGTAACAGTAGGAACAGATCCTAATTATGGGACTCTCTATTCAGCCAGTTTGGGTGGTCCAGTCATTAAAGTAGGTAATCAGTCTGTTGCAGTCAAGTCAGGGACAGCCCAAATTGCTTCTGGCGATGGTTCGGGTTACTTATCTGGAAGCAATGATTATATCTATTCAGTTGTTGCTATGGTACCATCTGATAATCCTGATTTTTTGATGTATGTGACATTACAACAACCAGAATCATTTAGTGTGTCTTTCTGGCAAGATGTTGTTAATCCTGTTTTAGAAGAGGCAACATTAATGAAAGATACGCTATTGGCACCAATTGAAACACCTGAAGATCAACAAACTAAGTATTATTTACCAAAAGTTATTGGAAAAAATCCAGGTAACACAGCTGATGACTTACGTCAAAATCTTGTTCACCCAATTGTGCTTGGTACAGGAAATAAAATCATTAAAACGTCCGTAAGTGTTGGTTCAAATTTGAAGGAAAATCAACAGGTTTTACTATTAACCAGCCATTTTGATACTATGCCTGATATGTATGGCTGGAGCAAGAAAAACGTTAAGAAGTTTGAAGATTGGACTGGTATCAAGGTAACTTTCAAAGGGAAAAATCTGGAAAAGTTACCGAACAAAGTGTTAAAGTTGGCAGCAAACTTAAAAATTTGAAAAAATAAGAATAACCCTAGGAGAATAACATGTTAACCACTACAATCATCGCAGGAATTGTTTCTTTTATCTTAACCATTCTTGCCATGCCCTTTTTCATCCGGTTCTATCAGTTGAAAAAAATCAATGGACAACAAATGCACGAAGATGTGAAGCAACATTTAGCTAAGGCCGGAACTCCAACTATGGGAGGGACAGTGTTTCTTCTTGTAGCAGCTTTAGTTACCTTTATCTGGGCACTAGTTCTTCATATTACTGGAGGGCCTGCTTTTGGGGCTACCTTGGCTATTCTTTTTATTGTCTTAATTTATGGGACTATTGGCTTTTTGGATGATTTCTTAAAGATTTTTAAAAAAATTAACCAAGGTCTAACAGCTTGGCAAAAAATGGCCTTGCAGCTGGTTGGTGGTCTTGTTTTCTACCTTGTTCATGTTAAACCAAGCGGTACAGATTCTTTGAATCTTTTTGGTTTTCCTTTGCATTTGGGCGTGTTTTACATTATTTTTATTCTGTTTTGGGTTGTTGGTTTTTCAAATGCCGTCAATTTGACAGATGGTATTGATGGCTTGGCTTCCATTTCAGTGGTTATCAGTCTGCTAACTTATAGTGTTATTGCATATATGCAAAAACAATTTGATGTTCTCTTGATTATCATTTCCATGGTTGGTGCTTTACTAGGCTTTTTTGTCTATAATCACAAACCAGCTAAGGTTTTCATGGGAGATGTTGGTAGTTTAGCCTTAGGAGCAATGCTGGCAGCCATTTCAATTACACTTCGTCAGGAATGGACCTTACTGATTATTGGTATTGTCTATGTGCTTGAAACGGCTTCTGTAATGCTTCAAGTATCTTATTTTAAATGGACCAAAAAACGCAAAGGAGAGGGGCAGCGTATTTTTAGAATGACACCTTTTCATCACCATCTTGAACTTGGAGGCTTACGTCTAAGAGAATCTGGTAGAAAGTGGTCTGAGTGGCAGGTTGATTTTTTTCTTTGGTCAGTAGGTCTTCTCGGGAGTTTACTTATTTTAGCGATTTTATATTTATAGGAGAAGTTAGTGAAAATTCAAACAGTATGCTCCTTGGTTTTAGCCGTTATTTTAACAGCTTTTGCTTTAGTAATGCCAGTTAAGTCGGGAGATTTGCCTTATCGCATTGGCGTTCTTATTGGAAGATTTATCCTCCTACTTTTTTTCTATTATTGGGCGTTTAGAAAGAAAAAAGCATAATGATTTGCGACACCCTGAAAGTTAACTGCTATCAGCTAACTTTCAGGGTGTTTTTTGCTGTTAGAAAAGATAATGATGTGTTTCGAGAAAGTAATACTGTTAGTATGGCGTTGGAATAGAAGACTTTTTTTAAGCATGTTGAATTGACATTTTGCTTTCTTGGGCTTTTTAATGCTATAATTAAGTAGAACAATGAAGAGGTTAACATGTTATTTACGGATTTTAAATTTAAAAATTATATTAACAATGCTTTGACAAACTTACATTTTGAAGTACCGACGCAGGTTCAAGAACGCCTGATTCCACTTATTTTGTCTGGAAAAGATTTGGTTGGTGAATCAAAAACAGGGTCAGGAAAGACCCATACGTTTTTGCTGCCTATTTTTGAAAAATTAGAAGAAGATTCTTTAGATGTTCAGGCTGTTATTACTGCACCAAGTCGTGAATTGGCTAGACAAATTTATGAAGCTGCTAAGCAAATTGCTGATTTTTCAAAGCAAGATATTCGGCTTGCTAATTATGTTGGCGGAACGGATAAACTTCGTCAAATTGAAAAACTAAAAGCAAGTCAGCCACAGATTGTGATTGGGACACCGGGTCGTATTTATGATCTGGTTAAATCTGGACATCTTGATATCCATAAAGCTCATACTTTTGTTGTGGATGAAGCAGATATGACTCTTGATATGGGCTTCTTAGATACAGTTGATAAGATTGCTACAAGTTTGCCCAAGGACATACAGATCCTTGTTTTTTCAGCAACCATTCCTCAAAAACTACAGCCTTTTTTGAAAAAATATCTAAATCATCCTATTATAGAAAAAATCAAGACCAGTACAGTCATTGCAGATACCATTAGCAATTGGCTGATTTCAACTAAGGGACGTGATAAAAATCAGCAAATATTAGAGATTGTAAAGAGTTTGAATCCTTATTTGGCTATTATTTTTGCCAATACCAAAGAACGTGCCGATGAGCTGCATGCTTTCTTGTCTGTAAATGGTCTTAAGATTGCAAAAATTCATGGGGGAATTCCGCCGCGTGAACGTAAGCGGATTATGAATCAAGTTAAGCAACTGGATTTTGAATACATTGTAGCGACAGATTTAGCTGCACGTGGCTTAGATATTGAAGGTGTTAGTCATGTGATTAATGATGCGATTCCTCAAGATTTATCTTTCTTTGTTCACCGTGTTGGCCGAACAGGCCGCAATGGTCTTTCTGGTACAGCTATCACGTTATATCAGCCCAGTGATGATTCTGAGGTCAGAGAACTTGAGAAGTTAGGGATAGTCTTTATTCCTAAAGTCTTAAAAAATGGGGAGTTTCAGGATACTTATGATCGTGATCGGCGCCTCAATCGTGAGAAAACGCAGGAAAAACTGGATCTGGAAATGATTGGTCTGGTCAAAAAGAAAAAGAAGAAAATCAAACCAGGATACAAGAAGAAAATTCAGTGGAAAGTTAATGAAAAACGTCGTAAGGAACGCCGTTTTGTTAAACGTGCTACAAATCGTGCTGATCGTAAAGCTAAAAAACAACGTTTTTGATATATATAGAAAAGTTGGGATTGAGTGTCCCAATTTTTAAGTTTCGAATGCTTTAGTCCTATTTGGTAAGAACGATCTATTTTGACTAGATGGATATTATTTTTATACTTGAGGATTCTAGTGTTTAAGCTGTGGAGTGATAGGAAAATATTATCACGGTGATAAGAAAAAACTATTATACAGAGCTTGTGTATCGTGATAGACTGAGATATAAAACTATTTTAGGAGAAATGATGATATGAAAGCTATCAAAAGGTTAATGGTAGGACTTCTTTTAGCTAGCTTAGCCTTGGTTGTTTTTACCTTACCAGTGAAAGCTGCTTCACAGGAAACAATCACTGTAGCAACAGACTCAGACACAGCTCCTTTTACTTATAAAAAGGATAAAAAGTTTGATGGATATGATATTGCTTTGGTTAAGGCTATTTTCAAGGGGTCTAAAAAATATAAAGTTAAATTTGAAACAGTATCCTTTTCTTCTATTTTGACGGGGATAGACTCAGGACGTTATCAGTTATCGGCCAATAATTTTAATTACAGCAAAGAACGGGCAGAAAAGTATCTTTTTTCAAATCCTATTTCAAAATCCAACTATGCCATTGCTAGTAAAAAAGGCAAATATAAGTCTTTAGATGATTTATCAGGCAAATCGGTAGAGGTTTATGCGGGTTCTAACTATGCTGCTATTCTTGAGAATTGGAATAAAAATCATGCGGAGAAAACCGCTATTAAAATTCACTATGTTGCTAATACCGTTACCCTAACCCAACGTCTTCAAAATGTAGAAGCAGAGAAAATCGACTTTTTATTTTACGATGTTATTTCTCTTCAAACTGTTATTAAAGATCAAGCTATCAATTTGAAAGTTACCAATGTCAAGGGCAAGATTGGCGGTGAAAAAGACGGGTTGGAGTATCTCTTATTTGCTAAAGATAAAACAGGAGAAAAGTTACAGGCTTTTGTTAATAAACGCTTAAAAGAACTAAAAAAAGCAGGGACTCTAAAGAAATTAAGTCAACGATATTTAGCGGGTGATCGCGTTTCTCATTTACCTTATTAAAAGCGTTTAGAAAAGGAAAATTATGTTTAATCTATTATTAACGACGAGTTGGTATGACAAATTTATTTCCAGTTTACCTAATGGTAAATTATTCAGTTGGCGGGCAGTCTTTGATGCCATTCCATCTATTTTAGAAAAGCTGCCAACAACTTTAATTTTGACTTTAGGTGGGTCCATTTTTGGTCTTATTTTGGCGCTTTTATTTGCCATTGTTAAACTTAATCGTGTTAAAATTCTCTATCCCATCCAAGCTTTCTTTGTTTCTTTCTTAAGGGGAACGCCTATCTTGGTTCAGTTGATGTTAACCTACTATGGTATCCCTTTACTGCTAAAAGCGCTCAATCAAAAGATAGGGACTGACTTTAATATTAATGCTATTCCAGCATCCGTTTTTGCGATTACAGCTTTTGCCTTTAATGAAGCTGCCTACACCAGTGAAACCATTCGTGCAGCTATTCAATCTGTCAATTCTGGAGAAATTGAAGCGGCTAAGAGTTTGGGGATGACAACTGCTCAGGTTTATCGGCGTGTTATCATTCCTAATGCCGCTGTGGTGGCAACTCCAACCTTGATTAATACGTTAATTGGCTTGACCAAGGGAACATCTCTTGCCTTTAATGCAGGAATCGTAGAAATGTTTGCTCAGGCTCAAATTCTCGGTGGCAGTGATTATCGTTACTTTGAACGCTTTATTTCCGTAGCTATTATTTATTGGGGTGTTAGCATTATTATTGAACAAGTTGGTCGTCTTATCGAAAAGAAAATGGAGATTGCTTCTCCTGATCATATTGTTAAGGATCAAGCTGTGCAAGGAGGTGTGCGTTAATGATTCGCATTTCCAATTTAACTAAAGAATTTTCTGGACAAAAAGTCTTAGATGGTCTGAATCTGGATATTGAAAAGGGAGAAGTTGTGGCCCTTGTTGGTGCTTCTGGTGCGGGGAAATCAACTTTTTTACGCAGTATGAATTATCTAGAACAGCCTGATTCAGGCAGCATTGAAATTGATGATTTTAAGGTTAATTTCGATACTATTAGCAAAGAAGAGATTTTAACCTTGCGTCGTAAATTAGCCATGGTTTTCCAACAGTTTAATCTTTTTGAGCGTCGAACAGCGCTTGATAATGTTAAAGAAGGCCTTAAGATTGTTAAGAAATTACCAGATGATGAAGCAACTAAAATTGCCAAAGAAGAATTGGCCAAGGTTGGACTTTCTGACCGGGAAAATCATTATCCGCGCCATCTTTCAGGTGGTCAAAAGCAACGTGTTGCTTTGGCGCGTGCTCTGGCTATGAAACCAGATGTTCTTTTGCTTGATGAACCAACCTCAGCGCTTGATCCAGAACTTGTCGGTGAAGTCGAAAAGTCAATTGCTGATGCTGCCAAATCAGGTCAAACCATGGTATTGGTTAGTCATGACATGAGCTTTGTTCGTCAGGTAGCGGATAAAGTTCTATTTCTTGAAAAGGGACATATTCTTGAGCAGGGAACGCCGGATCAACTTTTTAATCATCCTCAAGAAAAACGCACAGAAGAATTTTTTGCTAGTTACAAAAAAACCTTTATTTGATATAATAAGAATGCTCTTAGTCAGAGTATTTTTATTTATGGTGGTAATATGTTAGTAGAGATTTTTAACTTGTATATCCAAGGTCTTCTTATGTCTGCTTTGGCAGTTATTTTAGTTAGTGCGGGCTGGATTCTTTATCGTGCTATTAGAAAAAAAGATAAGACTTCTAAAGAGCGTTTAACAATTTTATATGAAGCTTTATTGATAGATTTGGTCACCATTCCTATCTTGTCTTTTGCTTTTATGGCTATTATTCTAATGTTCAAAGCATAAAATTGGTAAATTTTATAAAATTGATTTAGAATGAAAGAACAAAAAAAGAAGGAAAGTAAGATATGTACGATACAATTATTATTGGCTCAGGTCCCGCTGGTATGACAGCTGCCCTCTATGCTGCTAGAAGCAATCTCAAAGTTGCTCTAATAGAGCAAGGTGCGCCCGGCGGTCAAATGAATAATACCTCTGATATTGAAAATTATCCCGGTTATGATTTGATTTCTGGACCAGAACTATCAATGAAAATGCATGAACCACTTGAAAAATTTGGTGTTGAAAATCTCTATGGTATTGTGACCGCTGTTGAAGATCAGGGTAATTTCAAGAAGGTTCTTACGGATGACAATAGCTATGAAACCAAAACTGTTATCATTGCTACAGGTGCTAAGCACCGCCCTCTTGCTGTCGCTGGTGAAGAAACCTATAATAGTCGCGGTGTTTCTTACTGTGCTGTTTGTGATGGTGCTTTTTTCCGCGGTCAGGACTTGTTAGTTGTTGGCGGTGGTGATTCAGCCGTTGAGGAAGCTCTTTTCTTGACCAGATTTGCCAACAAAGTCACTATTGTTCATCGCCGTGATGAACTGCGTGCGCAAAAGGTTTTGCAAGAACGTGCCTTTGCTAATGATAAAGTAGACTTCATCTGGGATTCTGTTGTTAAAGAAATCAAAGGGAATGATCTTAAGGTAACCAATGTTGATATTGAAAATGTCAAAACAGGTCAAGTAAGCAATCATGCCTTTGGTGGTGTCTTTATCTATGTTGGCTTAGATCCTGTCTCAAGCATGGTTAAGGAATTAGATATCACAGATGAAGCTGGTTGGATTCCAACAGATGATCATATGAAGACGAAAGTAGCAGGCGTTTTTGCTATCGGTGATGTTCGCCAAAAAGATCTTCGTCAAATTACGACAGCTGTTGGCGATGGTGCCGTAGCAGCTCAAGAAGCCTATCAATATATTGTCAATAACTATTAAGGATTTGAAAATAAGTCAAACAATGTAAAAGGTTAGGACAGTAAAGTGTGTCTCAAAAGTTAGATAACTACTCTAACATGCCACTTTATCCTAACCTTTTTTGCTTGTAAATAGGAAAATAAGCTAAGTTTAAACTTAAGTTTCATTAAATTTGATTTCACTTCCTTTTAATTGTCTAATCGTCTTAGCGTTTTTGTGTTATAATAATAACAATAAGCATAATTGAACACGAGCTGTGAGCTGTGTCAAAATAGTTTCTCCTAGAGTTTTGAAATTCTTCGCGAACCTTCTGTTTTGCTTTTGCTCACAACGCTCTTTGTATCTTAATAATTGAACACGGGCTAAAAGCGTCGAGAAAAAGACAGCCTGCCTTATGCGCAAGCGCATGATATCAGCCTCCTATTTTCTTCTCGCTTTCTTGACGCCCTTTGTATCTTAATAATTGAACACGGGCTAAAAGCGTCGAGAAAAAGACAGCCTGCCTTATGCGCAATCGCATGGTATCAGCCTCCTATTTTCTTCTCGCTTTCTTGACGCCCTTTGTATCTTAATAATTGAACACGGGCTAAAAGCGTCGAGAAAAAGACAGCCTGCCTTATGCGCAAGCGCATGATATCAGCCTCCTATTTTCTTCTCGCTTTCTTAACGCCCTTTGTATCTTAATATAAGGAGATAATGTATGTATAAGGATGATAGTTTAACCTTACATACAGATTTGTATCAAATTAATATGATGCAGGTCTATTTCAACCAAGGGATTTATAACAAAAGAGCAGTTTTTGAAGTCTTCTTTCGTAAGGAACCTTTTGCAAATGGTTATGCTGTTTTTGCAGGTTTAGAGCGAATGATTGCTTATTTGCAAGAACTGCGTTTTTCGGAAACAGACATTGCTTACTTAGAGAAATTAGGTTATCCTGCAGATTTTATTGCCTATCTAAAAGAGTTTAAATTAGAATTGAGTGTTAAATCTGCTAAGGAAGGAGATTTAGTCTTTGCCAATGAGCCAATTGTTCAAATTGAAGGACCGCTTGCACAGTGTCAATTAGTTGAAACAGCCATTTTAAATATTGTTAATTTTCAAACTCTTATTGCGACGAAAGCTGCTCGTATTCGCTCTGTTATCGAAGATGAGCCGCTTTTGGAATTTGGTACGCGCCGTGCCCAAGAGATGGATGCAGCTATTTGGGGAACACGCGCAGCAGTTATTGGTGGTGCTAACGCTACCAGCAATGTTCGTGCAGGAAAGCTGTTTAGCATTCCCGTTTCGGGTACGCATGCGCATGCCCTTGTCCAAGCTTATGGTAATGACTATGATGCCTTTATGGCCTATGCTGGAACGCATAAAGACTGTGTCTTTTTAGTAGATACTTATGATACGCTGCGTTTAGGAGTGCCTGCGGCTATTCGTGTGGCTAATGAATTAGGGGATAAGATTAATTTCTTAGGAGTACGCATTGATTCAGGAGACATGGCTTATCTTTCTAAAAAAGTTCGTAAATTGCTAGATGAAGCTGGCTATCCCCATGCTAAAATTTATGCTTCTAATGATCTCGATGAGAATACCATTCTCAATCTGAAAATGCAAAAGGCTAAAATTGATATTTGGGGTGTAGGAACGAAACTGATTACGGCCTATGATCAGCCAGCTCTGGGGGCTGTTTATAAGATTGTTTCCATTGAAGATGACAATGGTGTGATGCGAGATACCATTAAGCTCTCTAACAATGCAGAAAAAGTATCAACGCCTGGTAAAAAACAAGTTTGGCGCATCACCAGTCGTGCTAAAGGAAAATCAGAAGGCGACTACATTACCTTCACAGATACAGATGTCAATACTTTGGATGAAATTGATATGTTCCATCCGACATATACTTACATTAATAAAAAAGTTCGCGATTTTGATGCTGTACCGCTTTTAGTTGATATTTTTGATCAAGGGAAATTAGTCTACACTCAACCAAGTCTATCAGATATTCAGGATTATGCGCGTAGAGAATTTGATAAACTTTGGGATGAATACAAACGTGTTCTCAATCCACAAGATTATCCAGTTGATTTGGCGCGTGATGTTTGGCAAAATAAGATGGATCTGATTGATCGTATTCGTAAGGAAGCCTATGAGAAAGGTGACGTTAAATGAGTTTACAAGAAGAGATTATTGTTCAGCTGGGTGTTAAGCCTAAAATTGATGCTCAGGAAGAAATTCGTAAATCCATTGATTTTCTTAAAGCTTACATGAAGAAACATAGCTTTTTGAAATCTTATGTTTTGGGGATTTCAGGTGGTCAAGATTCCAGTCTTGCTGGTCGCCTAGCGCAACTTGCTATTGAGGAATTACGTCATGAAACGGGTGATAATGGTTATAAATTTATAGCGCTTCGTCTTCCTTATGGGTTACAAGCCGACGAAGCTGATGCCCAGCGAGCTCTTGACTTTATTCAGCCTGATGTCAGCCTTGCTGTCAATATCAAGTCAGCTGTTGATGGACAGGTTGCTGCTTTAGCAGAGGCTGGAGTTCAAGTTTCTGACTTTAATAAAGGAAATATCAAAGCACGTCAGCGGATGATTAGTCAGTATGCTGTTGCTGGTGAAAATAGCGGAGCTGTCATTGGAACGGATCATGCTGCGGAAAATATTACTGGTTTCTTTACTAAATTTGGCGATGGCGGAGCTGATATTTTACCTTTATATCGTCTCAATAAACGTCAAGGTAAGCAGTTGTTAGCAGAATTAGGAGCTGATAAGGTTCTCTATGACAAAACTCCAACTGCAGACCTTGAAGAAAATAAACCCGGCCTTGCTGATGAAGTTGCTCTTGGCGTGACCTATAATGATATTGACGATTATTTGGAGGGCAAGCAAGTCTCCCCAGCAGCCCAGAAAATAATTGAAAATTGGTGGCACAAAACAGAACATAAACGTCATTTACCGATTTCTATCTTTGATGATTTTTGGAAGTAATTGAAGCGAGAATAGAAATTCTCGCTTTTCAAGAGAAAATAAAAACATGATCATCAGCTAGGAATATTCTTGATAGTGGTTTTATTTTTGAAAGTCAGACAATTTTATTCAAACAAGGAGGATCCTATGTCTCAATTAACACAAACATTTACAGATAAATTATTTGCTGATTACGAAGCAAATGCTAAATTTCATGCTGTCGAAAATGCTGTAACCCATAACGGTTTATTAAAATCGCTTGAAACACGCCAAAGTCAAGTAGAAAACAATCATGTTTTTTCCATTGATTTGACCAAAGATGAGGTTTCTAACCAAAAAGCTTCTGGACGTTGCTGGATGTTTGCAGCGCTCAACACTTTTCGTCACAAGCTTATTTCAGATTTCAAGTTGGAAAACTTTGAATTGTCACAAGCCCACACCTTCTTCTGGGATAAATATGAAAAATCGAACTGGTTCTTAGAACAAGTTATTGCGACAGCAGATGAAGAACTTGCTAGTCGCAAAGTGAAATTCTTGCTTGATACGCCCCAACAAGATGGTGGACAATGGGATATGGTTGTCGCTCTTTTTGAAAAATATGGTGTTGTGCCCAAATCGGTCTATCCAGAATCTATCTCATCAAGTGCCAGCCGTGAATTAAACCAATATCTTAATAAATTGTTGCGCCAAGACGCCCAAATTTTACGCCAAGCTCTTGCAGCAGGAGCAGACAGTACTGCCGTTCAAGCTAAGAAGGAAGAACTCTTGCAAGAAGTCTTTAATTTTCTTGCGATGAATCTTGGTTTGCCACCACGCCGCTTTGATTTTGCCTATCGCGATAAAGATGATCATTACCAGTCTGAAAAAAAGATTACACCACAAGCCTTTTATAAAAAATATGTTGGTCTTAATCTAGCAGACTATGTTTCAATTATCAATGCCCCAACGGCGGACAAGCCTTATGGGAAATCTTATACAGTTGACATGTTAGGTAATGTTGTAGGCAGTCCTGCTGTACGTTATCTTAATCTTGATATGGAGCGTTTTAAAGAGTTGGCTATTGCTCAGATGCAAGCTGGGGAAACAGTCTGGTTTGGCTCTGATGTGGGTCAGGTATCCGACCGTCAAAAGGGAATCTTGGCTACTAATACCTATGATTTTAAGGCTGCTATGGATATTGATCTGACACAAGACAAGGCTGGTCGTTTGGACTATAGTGAAAGCCTCATGACCCATGCTATGGTTTTAACTGGTGTTGATTTAGATGAAAATGGCAAAGCAATTAAATGGAAAGTCGAAAATTCATGGGGGAATAAGGTTGGTCAAAAAGGCTACTTTGTTGCTTCAGATGTTTGGATGGATGAATACACTTATCAAATCGTTGTTCGTAAGGAATTTCTTACTGCTGAGGAACTAGCGGCTTATGAAGAGACACCAAAAGTTCTGGCCCCTTGGGATCCAATGGGGGCTCTCGCAAAATAAGAATTTACTAGCTCATATAGTTTTGATTTTTGAAAAAGATGGCAATGACATATGATATACTTAGATTGGATATTTAAAGGCACACTCTAATACCAAGAGTGTGCCTTTAAAATAGTTATTTATGGATTAGAAGATGTCGTAGCATCAGAACTTGATGAAGATGAGTCACTAGACGCTTCTGTAGTTTGATTATTATTTTGATCGTTATTGTTGGAATCAGAAGAAGAGGATGATGATGACGATGAAGTTGCAGGAGCTGCACCATACCTACTATTTGATCCACTTGAACCATTTAAGTAAAGATAACCACCGCTGCGATAGAGACCGTCAGGCATGGTCCAATCAGAATTACCTGAGCTAGAAAGATAAGCCATCATAGTACGATAGACTTGCGCAGCAATTTTCATACTGTCTCCGTAAACAGGCATTAAGCGATTTTTATATCCTGTCCAAACAGCCATTGAATACTGAGGTGTATAACCAACAAAGTTTTCATCTGGAGCAATAGTACCAAGTCCATAAGGATTAATACCAAGTTTTTCAGACATTTCTACCAATTCATTGTCATCATAGTTGGATGTTCCTGTTTTACCTGCTTGATAAAGACCAGGAATAGCAGCCTCAGTACCAGTACCATATGTTAATACTGTTTTTAACATATCTGTCATCATATAGGCTGTCGTTTCTTTCATCGCACGGTTGCCTTTAGCGTCATAGGTTTCCGATGTTCCATCTTTAAATTCTATTTTATTGACGTATTGTGGTTCATAATAAGTTCCACCATTAGAAAAGGCGGCATAAGCGGCGGCCATTTTTTCACTGCTAGCACCATACTTTTGTTCTGAACTACTTGTATTACTTGAAATGGCGTTTGAATAACGCATCTCAGGATAATCAATACCAAGACCGCTTAAGAAACCTTTTGCAGTGTCTAATCCAGCAGCATCAATAGCTCTGACAGCAGGGACATTACGAGACTGTTGGATAGCTGTTTGGATAGTCATCCAACCATTGTAACGATGATCCCAGTCATAGACTTGTGTTGTTGTGCCTGGATAATAATAGACAGAGTCATTGAGCATCTGTGCAGTTGTCGTAAAAGCTTCGCTTTCAAGAGCAGGGCCATATGCTGAAATAGGTTTCATGGTTGATCCCCAGTCACGATCAGTTAAGACAGCCTGATTGGTACCAAAAGAAACATTAGTATCTTGATGGCGTCCGCCAAGCTGTGCAATAACTTTACCATTAGTAACATCCATAACAGTAGAAGCAACTTGGAAATTATCATCAGGATAAGCAATATATTCATCTGTATTATAAATGTTCCAGAGATATTGCTGTGCGTCGGCATTAACATTTGTATAAACCTTCATGCCTGCTGAAAAGATATCTTGACCAGTACGTTTTTTCACCTCTGAAATAACCTGTTTTAGATAATTATCCATATATTTTGGATAACTAGAGGAGAGTTTCAGTTCTTGCAGGCCATCAGAAATTGGTGTTGCTACTGCAGCATCATATTCTCGTTTTGTAATTTTTTTATGTTTATACATCTGTGACAAAACGGTATTACGTCTGCTTGTAGCTGCCTTGGGCTGAGCGTAAGGATCATATTGTGTCGGTGCTTGCGGAATACCTGCAAGTGTCGCTAGCTGGGCAATTGATAAGTCTTTAAGATCTTTGCCATAATAAGACTTTGCAGCAGTGCGCATTCCGTAATTTCCGTTGCCCATGTAAACCTTATTGATATAAAAAGTTAGAATCTCTTCTTTCGTGTACTTTTTCTCCATTTGTAGAGACAGCCAAACTTCTTGAGCCTTGCGTTTTAAGGTCTGATCAGACTCTTTAGTAGAGAAATAGGCAAGCTTGATAAGCTGCTGATCAAGAGTGGATCCTCCTTGAGTTGATTTATGAAGTAAATTATTCCAAGCTGCACCAATAATACGATAGATGTCGACACCACGATGTTTAAAGAAACGGTGATCTTCAATAGAGGTAACGGCATTTACTAACTTCATTGGAATGTTGTCTGAAGAAATACTTTCGCGCTTTTCAGCACCTAAATCAGCAATCAGATTATTATTGCTATCATAAACCAAACTAGAATTAGTGGCTTTAAGTTTGGCTTCTGACAGCTTAGGAGTACTGCTGACATAATAGGTAAACAGAAGACCTCCAATTATAATAACTAAAATAATAGCGCTTAAGAGAATACCTAGTCCATATTTTAGAACTGTCATTCCAAAATTTTTGTCAAATTTAAACTCTTTAAAATTTGGTTTTTTAAAGTTAAGGTTTTTAATTTGGATTTGTCAAATTTAAACTTGTTGAATTTGATTTTAATCACCGCCTAAAATGTTTTTATCAATAATATCTAAGTAAGGAACCTGAGGAAAAGCTGACACATTCACCTGATAACCATTTTTTTTGATATAATCAAGTGGCATGGACTTCCCGCCATTATCAATCCGATAAAAATGGATTAGATGGGAGGCTGGAAGCAGATAGGTCTCCCTAAGTGTGGAAAAATGCAGTAAAACAAAGCAAATACCTTTTTGGTCTAAAACCTGTGACATATGTTTGATCTGATGTGCATGAAAGTTTTTCATGGGAATAGATGTCTTATGTCTGGTCTCTTTTGCTTCAAAATCAATGTAATATCCTTTATAGACTCCTGAGTAGTCGGTTGTTGAAGCCTGCCTAAAATAAGCCTCAACAATTTTAGCACGACTTCGTCTAGGGTAATCAACCCTTACAATTTGAATAGGAGTTGGTTTTTTATGAATAACAGCTATTTTTTGTGATAAATAGTAGTTATTTGTCGCATTTATAGCTGCCTCAAAGGACATCCCGCGATTGGCAAAATTGATTGTTTTAGATACTTGACTGAGTTTGCTTTGTTTACGAATGAAATGATGAGGATAGTTGACCATAGCTCTCCTAACTCTCCCATAAGTATTCATAATATAAAACACCACTATTATATCATAAAATTGAAAAGGACAACAGTTTATGACGACAATTCTTGTAACGGGTTATAAAAATTTTGAATTGGGAATTTTTCAGGATAAGGATCCTAAAATAACAATTATTAAGAAAGCTATTGAACGAGATTTCATTCATTTTCTTGAAGAAGGAGTAGATTGGTTTGTTTTTATGGGTAATTTGGGCTTTGAGTATTGGGCTTTAGAGGTTGCTTTAAGCCTCCAAACAGAATATGATATGCAACTGGCTACTATCTTTCCCTTTGAAAATCATGGAGAACACTGGAATGAAGCTAATCAGGAAAAGCTTTTTAAATTTAAACAGGCAGACTTTGTAAGAAGTAGCTATAAACGTTATCAAAATCCATATCAGTTTAAAAAATATAATCAATTTTTATTGGATAATACGGATGGAGCTTATCTATTTTATGATAAAAATAAGGAAACTAACTTAAAATATCTTTATCAAATGATGACAACTAAGGATAACTATCCTGTGAGACTGCTTACTTTTGAAGATTTAGATGACATCGTTCAGGACTTTGATTAGAATTGTAATATAAAAGACTTGATTTTTGAAATAATTTTCTGTATGATTAAAAATGATAGAACGGCTGTAAGCTAGTATCACAGAGAAATGATATGTTTGGAGAGATAAAAGTATGGCAAGTATTATGTACACCCCTAAAGATATTTTTGAACAAGAATTTAAATCTAGCATGCGTGGCTATGACAAAAAAGAAGTTGACGAATTTCTGGACGATATTATTAAGGATTATGAAACCTATATTTCCACAATCGAAGAATTACGTCAAGAAAATACGCGCTTAAAAGAAGAAGTAAAACAAGCTAAAAAACGTCAAGAGGCCGCTCAAACAACAGTATCTCCAGCAGCTTCTGTAGGTTCTAGTCGTGTGGCGACTACTGCTACAAATTTTGATATTTTAAAACGTATCAGTCGTTTAGAAAAAGAAGTTTTTGGTAAACAAATTACCGAATAAATTAAGTAAACGATGCAATTTTTGGATAATCGCGTGGTAAATTGGTAAATCTTGCAATCTTATCATGAGGAAAGTCCATGCTAGCACTGGCTGTGACGCCAGTAGTGTTTGTGCTAGACAAAAAATAAGTCTAGGGATGTGCTTTGCGCATTACGGCGGATAAAATGGCTAAGTCTTTGATAGGCCGGAGTAATTCTGAAAGTGCCACAGTGACGTAGCTTTTATGGAAACATAAAAGGTGGAACGCGGTAAACCCCTCAAGCTAGCAACCCAAACTTTGGTAGGGGCATGGAAAAGCTGGAAAAAGAACGGTCTTTTCTGACTGCATAAGCAGTAGACAGATGATTATCAAAGAAGGTGGTACCTAGTCACCTTTGGAACAAAACATGGCTTATAGAAAATTGCATAATAGGTGAGCTAGCTTTGGCTAGCTTTTATTGTCTTTAGTGAGGAATCATGAAAAAAACTTTCAATTTAGTAGCAACTGCAGCAGCGGGTATTGAAGCTGTTGTCGGTAAAGAATTAAGAAATTTGGGCCTTGATTGTCAAGTAGAAAACGGCAGGGTTCTTTTTAAAGGAACTATTGAGACTATTGCTAAAACCAATCTCTGGCTGCGTTCAGCAGATCGAATCAAAATTGTAGTGGGAGAATTTCCTGCCAGAACATTTGAAGAACTGTTTCAGGGAGTCTATGCTCTTGATTGGGGAAATTATTTGTCTTTGGGCTGCCAATTTCCTGTTGCTAAGGCTAAATCTGTCAAGTCAAAGTTACATAATGAGCCGAGCATACAAGGCATTACGAAAAAAGCCATTGTCAAGAAATTACAACATTATTTTCATAGACCTGCCAGTGTACCTCTGCCAGAAAATGGACCTGAGTTTAAAATAGAGATCTCTCTCCTTAAAGATCAGGCTAGAGTTATGATCGATACAACAGGACCAAGTCTATTCAAACGTGGCTACCGTACTGAAAAAGGTGGAGCTCCTATCAAAGAAAATATGGCGGCGGCTATTATTCTCTTAAGTAACTGGTTCCCTGATAAACCTTTTGTTGATCCAACTTGTGGTTCAGGAACCTTTTGTATTGAGGCTGCTATGATTGGTATGAATATTGCCCCTGGATTTAATCGTGATTTTGCTTTTGAAAAATGGCCTTGGGTGGATGAGGCACTCGTCACCCGAGTTCGTAATGAGGCAGATGAACAAGCAGACTATGATATGCAACTTGATATTTCAGGTTTTGATCTTGATGGCCGTATGGTAGAAATTGCTCGGCAAAATGCTAGAGAAGTTGGTCTTGAAGATGTTGTCAAATTGAAACAAATGCGCCTTCAAGACTTTAAAACCAATAAAACAATGGTGTTCTTATTTCAAATCCACCTTATGGGGAAAGATTGCTTGATGACAAAGCAGTTGACATTTTGTATAATGAGATGGGTGAAACATTCGCTCCTTTAAAAACATGGAGTCAGTTTATTTTGACTAATGATGCTGATTTTGAACAAAAATTTGGTAGAAAAGCAGATAAAAAGCGTAAGCTTTATAATGGAAGCTTAAAAGTTGATTTATATCAATTTTATGGTCAACGTGTCAAACGTGTGCTTAGATAGAAAGGCGGGAAGTGCGTGTCAGAAAAGGAAAAAAATCCAGTAGAAAACAATGAGAGCAAAGACAGTCTTGATTTTCAAGATGCCAAGGAAATGACAGTTGGTGAAGCCGTTCGTAAGGATTCCGAAATTAAGGCTGGTGTAACTGAAGAAGATAGTGTTCTAGACCGTTATATTAAGCAACATCGTGATGAAGTAACCGCACGGAAATTTGATACTAGCAGTGATGATTTTGAAAGTATTGATACTAGCACACTTGATAATTTTATTAAGCAACAGCGTCAGGAATTAGTTGACACAGGTTTAATTGATCCCATTGAGGAGCCAGAAGAAGAAATACTTTCTGAATCAGCGATTTCTACTGACACTGCTAAAGAGCAGAGCCTAGAAGATACCATTGTGGCACCAGCTATCAATCCCAATCAGGAGATCTGGAAGAAAGACGAATTTGATGATGTTCCTTTGTCAGATACGCAAGAGACTGCCAAAT
This sequence comes from Streptococcus troglodytae, assembly GCF_002355215.1. NCBI lineage: Bacteria > Bacillati > Bacillota > Bacilli > Lactobacillales > Streptococcaceae > Streptococcus > Streptococcus troglodytae. The sequence goes on along the minus strand of NZ_AP014612.1, from coordinate 1,656,960 downwards.
TAGATACTGAGGAGAAGTCTAGCTTTTTGACTGCTCCAACCTCTGCTTTAGATAAGGATGATGTTGGGAATTCTGAAGATTTTGATGAAGATGATGAGACAAAACCGCCTTTTTATAAGCGTAAAAAAGTGATTATGACATCACTTATCGTTTTACTTTTGCTGGCTGCTGGTGCTACATACAGTGTTTATCAATTGAGCCATCACACAGTAAAAACTAAGAGAACAACAAAATCAACGTCAACAAAGGAATCGACAGATTTTACAGCAGCTTCTAAAAGGTTTGAAAAATCCTATACGGCTTTCTTTGCGGATGCAAAGAGAACGAAGTTAAAAAACAATCAATTTGCTAACTTGCCTAAATTAGAAAAACATTTGAAAAAACTTAAGAACAGCAAATATTATGACGAGGCTAAAAAGAAGTATGAAAGCTTGAAGCGTCAAATTTCAGCGATTAATGCTGTAAATGGGAAATTTAAAACGACTGCCATTCTTAATGGCGAACAAAAAGCAGCCGCTGTTAAAGATAATGCAAATTTTGATGATATTTCAGAAAAGAGCTTAAATACAGGAAATGCTACATTAGATGCCCTTTTGAAATCTGTCATTGCTGATGGACGTAAACAATTAGAAGCTAAGAATAAGAAATCAGGAAGTTCAGCTGCTTCATCAAATGCCGGCAGCGGTACATCATCAAATACTGAAGGCAGTAATCAAAATGCTCAAGCGCCAGCTGCTGATTCCAATACACCAGCTAATGGCTCATCTGGATCTAATAATGCATCTGGTAACACATCACCAAGTACCCCTGCTGCTCCAAATAATGGGACATCAAATGCAGGTGCTTCTGGTTATGGTATTTCTAACTATGATGTTTCTAAGCTGCAGCGTGATCGTAGTCGAGTTCCTTATGACCAATCTAAGATTGCTGATAGTAACAATTCAGCTTGGGCCTTTAATGCAGGTATTTTAGAAAAAATAGTAGCTATTTCACAACAACGTGGTTATATTACAGGTAATGACTATATTCTTGAGAAAGTTAATATTATCAATGGTAATGGTTATTACAATATGTTTAAGCCAGATGGAACTTATCTTTTCTCAATTAATTGTAAAACAGGTTATTTTGTGGGAAATGCCGCCGGTCATTCGGATAAATTAGATTATTAAAAAAGAATGAGATGTCTAAAAGTGTTAGAGAGATACTTTGGATTATTTTCTTAAGAAAGACAAACATTGTTATCTTTTCATATTTCAAGATCAAATATTAAAATAGGATGAATATCCCTTGACTGCTCAGTAGCAGTTAGGGTATCCATCCTGTTTTTATTTACACTAGATGCCGCTCAAAAGGATCATCTGAAATGCCTTGTTTTAAAATCAGCTTTGCCCATTCTTTAGCTGAAAAAAGGCTATGATCTTTGTAATTCCCACAGGACTCAATAGTTGTTCCAGGGACATCTTCCCATGAGATTGTATTAGCAATTTCTTCTAAACTTGCTTTGATGACTGTGGCAATTTGGGTTGTTGTATGCTTGCCCCACATGATGAGATGAAAACCAGTACGACAGCCAAAAGGGGAACAGTCAATCATCCCGTCAATACGCTGACGAATCAGCTTAGCCAGTAAGTGTTCAATAGTATGAAGGCCTGCAGTCGGAATAGAGTCTTCATTAGGCTGTACTAAGCGAATATCAAAGTTGGTAATAAGATCACCTTTAGGTCCAAACTCTTCTGAAATAAGACGGACATAAGGGGCTTTTACAGCAGTGTGATCAAGTTCAAAGCTTTCAACAGTAACTTCTTTTGTCATAGTAAACTCCTTTTAGTTTTATGATAATCATATCATAATTTAAAAAATGTTGCTGATAATTTTAGATTGTAGAAAATGGTATTTTATGATAAACTATAATTTGGATTTTCTAATCGAAATCCAATAATATTTTGAGGTAAAAGCATGTTAAATATTCTTTTAACTCTTGTTTTCTCCCTCATTGGTTTGGTTATTGGTTATGCAGTTATTTCGGCTCGTTTAAAGAAAGCTAAAGAAACCGCAGAACTGACTCTTTTAAATGCAGAACAAGATGCTGTTAATGCTCGCAGTAAAGCTGAAATGGATGCTGAGCATATCAAAAAAACAGCAGAACGTGAAAGTAAGGCCTATAAAAAGGAACTGCTTATAGAAGCAAAAGAAGAGGCTAGAAAATATCGCGAAGAGATTGAAAAAGAATTTAAGTCTGAAAGACAAGAGCTCAAACAAATGGATGCGCGTTTGACAGAGCGTGCAGCATCTCTTGATCGTAAAGATGAAAATCTAAGCAGCAAAGAACAATTGCTTGATAATAAAGAGCAAAGTCTATCCGATAAATCTAGGCATATTGATGAGCGTGAACTACAAGTTAAACAATTAGAAGTTAAAAAGGCTGAGGAACTTGAGAAAATAGCATCCTTAAGTCAAGAACAAGCACGCGGCATTATTCTTTCGGAAACAGAGAAAAATTTAGCGCATGATATTGCGAATCGTATTAAAGAAGCAGAGCGCGAAATCAAAGATAGGACGGATAAAACAGCTAAAGATTTGTTAGCTCAGGCTATGCAACGTCTAGCAGGAGATTATGTAGCTGAACAGACCATTACGACAGTTCATCTCCCTGATGATAGCATGAAAGGTCGTATTATCGGCCGCGAAGGGCGTAATATCCGAACGCTTGAGAGCTTAACAGGGATTGATATTATTATTGACGACACACCAGAGGTGGTTGTTTTATCAGGCTTTGATCCTATTCGTCGAGAAATTGCTCGTATGACTTTAGAAGCGCTTATCCAAGATGGCCGTATTCATCCTGCTCGAATTGAAGAATTAGTTGAAAAAAATCGACTGGAGATGGATAATCGGATTCGTGAATATGGTGAAGCTGCTGCCTTTGAAATTGGCGCTCCTAATCTTCATCCCGACTTGATTAAATTGATGGGACGTTTGCAATTTAGAACGTCTTATGGTCAAAATGTTCTTCGCCATTCTGTTGAAGTTGGTAAATTAGCTGGACTTTTGGCCAGTGAATTAGGTGAAAATGTTGATTTAGCTCGCCGCGCTGGTTTTCTACACGATATTGGAAAAGCTATCGACCGTGAGGTTGAAGGCAGCCATGTTGAAATTGGAACAGAATTTGCTCGTAAATACAAGGAAAATCCTGTTGTGATTAACACTATTGCCAGTCACCATGGTGATGTGGAAGCGCAATCGGTCATTGCTGTTTTAGTTGCTGCTGCTGATGCACTCAGTTCAGCTCGTCCGGGTGCTCGCAATGAGTCTATGGAAAATTACATCAAGCGTCTGCGTGATTTGGAAGAAATAGCAACAAGCTTTGATGGTGTTCAAAATAGCTATGCCTTGCAAGCAGGCCGTGAAATTCGTATTATGGTTCAGCCAGAAAAACTTTCTGATGATGATGTCACCATTTTAGCTCACAAGGTTCGTGAAAAAATTGAAAATAATTTGGATTATCCAGGTAATATTAAGGTTACAGTCATTCGTGAACTTCGTGCGATTGATTATGCTAAATAAGAAAAGCAGGGCTGGGACAAAATTGTTCCGCCCTTTTATTGTGCAGTGGTTTCCGTTTAACGCAGCGGTTGGTCGGAAGTCCCTTTCTAAATTCCATGAAGGAAAGTTTGTGTCAATACCTAATTAACTTTGTGAAAAGTGAGACGATAAAATCAAAATTAGGAAGTGCGTGGTTCTGTATTTTAATCGGATTATGTCAAGGAATTTAGGCATACTTTTGTTCGCTCCAAAAATTTAAAAAGCCATAAACGGACTTTGTACGGTATGAGCGCTTAAGCTGGCTATGTAGTCGTAACGCAATACTTTGTAATGGTTAATAAGGCAGTCTTATTTAGTGAGGAGTGTCCGTCATTAGCTACTGGAAGAAAGAGATAAAGTTAGGAAAAATTTCTTGATAATCCCTTGGCTTTTTGTTAAACTAGAAACAGAAACTTTAAGGAGCAAGAAATGTCTGAACGTGGTTTATTAATCGTTTTTTCAGGACCTTCTGGTGTTGGTAAGGGAACGGTTAGGCAGGAAATTTTTTCAACACCTGACCATCAATTTGAATATTCTGTTTCCATGACAACGCGTCCGCAAAGGTTGGGTGAAATTGATGGTGTTGATTACTTCTTTCGGACACGTGAGGAGTTTGAAGAACTCATTAAACAAGGCCAAATGTTAGAGTATGCTGAGTATGTTGGTAATTATTATGGCACACCTTTAACATATGTAAATGAAACGTTAGATAAGGGAATTGATGTTTTTCTTGAAATCGAGGTACAAGGCGCTCTTCAAGTTAAACAAAAGGTTCCAGACGGTGTTTTTATTTTCTTAACGCCGCCAGATTTGGCAGAATTAAAGGATCGATTAATTGGACGTGGAACAGACAGTCAGGAAGTAATTGCTCAACGCATTGAACGTGCTAAGGAAGAAATTGCTTTAATGCGCGAGTATGATTATGCTGTTGTCAATGATGAAGTAAAACTGGCAGCAGAACGGGTCAAGCATATTATTGAGACGGAGCATTTCCGTGTTGAACGTGTTATTGGCCGTTATCATAAAATGATTAATGAAGAATTGCCTTTACCCTTTAGATAAATTAGAAAAGAGATAAAACTTTTATGATGTTAAAACCATCAATTGATACCTTGTTGGATAAGGTACCATCAAAATATTCACTGGTTATTTTACAAGCTAAACGTGCACATGAACTTGAATCTGGAGCAACCCCAACTCAAGCCTTCACATCAGTTAAGTCAACCCTTCAAGCACTTGAAGAGATTGAAACAGGTAATGTCGTTATTCACCCTGATCCAGAAGCCAAACGTGCAGCTGTGAGAGCTAGAGCTGAAGCTGAACGTATTGCGAAAGAAGAGGAAGAACGTAAAATCAAAGAACAAATTGCTAAAGAGAAAGAAGAAGAAGGTGAGAAAATCTAAGGTTGACATCAATCTTAGATTTTTTCATATTGAGGTAAGTTATGACAAAAATTGCAAAGGTCATTGTAGATGTGCCCTTAATGCAAACGGATAAACCCTTTTCTTATAAAATTCCAGAGGCGTTGTTACCAGTGATTACAGCAGGTTCACGTGTTCATGTTCCCTTTGGTAAAGGAAATCGATTACTACAAGGATTTGTAGTGAGTGTGGATAGCGGATCAGCTCAGCATTTAAAAACAATTATTGACGTTTTAGATGTGGAACCGGTGCTTAATCAGGAGCAGTTGGAATTAGCAGATCAAATGCGTAAAACGGTTTTTTCTTATAAGATTTCTATTTTGAAATCAATGATTCCAAACCTCTTGAATTCTAATTATGATCGTTTGCTGAAACCTAAAAAAGGGCTGTCTCAGGAAGAAAAGGCCTTAATTTTTGCTGGTAAAAAACAGATAAATTTTTCGCAACTGAATCAAGAAATACAGACTAAAAGTTTAAGTCTGATACAGGCTGGTAAAATTGATATAGAATATATAGCCAAGGATAGAAAGACAATTAAAACGCAAAAATGTTATGATGTTGATCTTGAAAAGTTATCTCATCTTCTTATCAATAAACGAGCTAAAAAGCGGCAAGAACTGAAAGATTATCTTGCTAATCATCCGCAGTCCGGTCCTCTTTCGGATCTGTATCGCCTTTTTTCAAGAGAGGTTGTTCATTATTTTATAAAAGAAGCTGTTCTCAACATTTCGCAAGTAGAAGTGAATCGTACTCAAAGCTATTTTGAAAATATTATTCAATCTGATTTTCTTGATTTAAACCAAGAACAGCAAACAGCAGTAGAGCAAATAACAGCTGCTATTGGTTCTTCTAATAAGCCTTATCTGCTTGAAGGGATTACAGGCAGTGGAAAAACAGAGGTCTATCTCCATGTCATTGATCAGACTTTGAAATTAGGCAAAACAGCCATTGTTCTAGTTCCTGAGATTTCGTTAACCCCTCAGATGACTAGTCGCTTTATTTCTCGCTTTGGCAGTCAAGTTGCTATCATGCATTCGGGCTTGTCTGATGGTGAAAAATTCGATGAGTGGCGTAAAATGAAATCCAATCAAGCCAAAGTTGTTGTTGGGGCGCGCTCTGCTATTTTCTCTCCTTTAAAAAATATTGGTGCGATCATTATTGATGAAGAGCACGAGGCGACTTATAAACAAGAGTCTAGTCCACGCTATCATGCGCGGGAGGTAGCACTACTACGCGCCCAATATCATCAGGCAGTTTTAGTCTTAGGCAGTGCGACGCCATCTATCGAGAGCCGAGCGCGGGCCAGTCGTGGTGTTTATAACTTTCTGCAGCTCAGTCAAAGAGCCAATCCTCAAGCGCACATTCCCAAGGTAGAAATTGTAGATTTTCGTGATTATATCGGTCAGCAAAAAGTGAGTAATTTGACACCTGTTCTGCTAGATAAAATTAAAGATCGTCTAACAAAAAAAGAACAGGTCGTTCTTATGCTTAATCGTCGCGGGTATTCTAGTTTTATTATGTGCCGTGACTGTGGTTATGTTGATAACTGTCCCAATTGTGATATTTCCTTAACTTTACACATGGATACCAAAACCATGAATTGTCACTATTGTGGCTTTTCAAAAGGAATCCCTTATGTCTGTCCTAATTGTCAAAGTCGGACAATTCGTTATTATGGAACAGGAACGCAAAAAGCTTATGATGAATTAAAACAAGTTCTACCAGAAGCACGCATTTTACGGATGGATGTTGATACAACCCAAAAAAAGGGGGCGCATGAGAAAATTCTGAAGACATTTGGTCGTCATGAAGCCGATATTCTTTTAGGAACGCAAATGATTGCCAAAGGACTTGATTTTCCTAATGTTACTTTGGTTGGTGTCTTAAATGCAGATACCTCACTTAACTTGCCAGATTTTCGCTCGAGTGAGCGTACTTTTCAACTTTTAACACAGGTGGCAGGCCGTGCAGGCCGTGCAGATAAACCGGGTGAGGTTTTGATTCAGACCTATAATCCTAATCATTATGCTATTCAATTGGCAAAGGATCAGGACTATGAAGCTTTTTATCGCTACGAAATGAGAATTCGTAAGGCACTTTCCTACCCACCTTACTATTTCACAATTGGTTTGACTCTATCGCATAAAGACGAGCAAGAGGTTATCAAAAAATCTTATGAGATAGTGACGTTGATCAAGGAAGGACTGACAGATAAGATTAAAATATTGGGTCCAACACCCAAACCTGTCGCTAGGACGCACAATCTTTATCACTATCAAATTATCATTAAATATCGTTTTGAAGAGCAATTGGAGATTGTTTTAAATCACATTTTAGATTTAACTCAAGCTAAAGAAAATAAAAGTTACGTTTGATTATTGATCATGAGCCACAAAGTTTTATGTAAAACACTTTAAACTTGCTAAGTGCTTATGGCAGATTAATGACACACTAAATGAGGTTATAAATGACAAAATTAATTTTTATGGGGACACCTGATTTTTCAGCAACTGTTCTTAAAGGTTTGCTAGAGGACAGTCATTACCATGTCTTAGCAGTTGTTACACAACCAGATCGTGCTGTTGGTCGTAAAAAAGAAATTAAGATGACGCCTGTTAAACAACTTGCTTTAGAACATGGTTTAAAGGTTTATCAGCCTGAGAAGTTATCAGGTTCATCGGAAATGGTAGAATTAATGAATTTGGGTGCTGATGGTATTGTGACAGCTGCCTTTGGTCAATTTTTACCAATGACATTAATTGATTCTGTTGATTTTGCTGTCAATGTTCACGCATCTTTGCTGCCTAAATACCGCGGTGGGGCACCTATTCATTATGCTATTATCAATGGAGATAAGGAGACTGGTGTAACCATCATGAAAATGGTCAAAGAGATGGACGCTGGGGATATGATTGCAAAGGCGTCAACACCAATTACAGATGCGGATGATGTTGGCAGTATGTTTGAAAAGTTAGCTATCATTGGGCGTGACTTGCTTTTGCAGACGCTTCCAGACTATCTGTCTGGTAAAATTAAGCCGCAGGCTCAGGATGATAGTCAGGCAACTTTTTCTCCTAATATCAGCTCTCAAGAAGAAAAAATTGATTGGAGCAAATCTGCCCGAGATATTTTCAATCAAGTCCGTGGTATGAATCCTTGGCCAGCTGCTCACACTCTGCTTGATGGTAAACGTTTTAAGATTTATGCTGTTGAAATCGTCAATGGAGTTGGAAATCCGGGGGAAATCATTGAAAAAACAAAGAAATCTCTGATTGTAGCTGCAAACCAAGATGCTTTATCATTAAAATTGGTTCAGCCTGCTGGAAAACCTAAAATGTCTATCACTGATTTTTTAAACGGCCTAGGTCAAAAACTTAAAGTGGGTGATTATTTTGAAAAGTAAGCAACCAACTGCACGTAGTGGTGCCCTTTTTGTCTTAACCGAAATTTTTGATAAGACTGCCTACAGCAATATCGCTTTAAGGCACTATTTAAGCAAGCACGAACTTTCTCAGGCTGATAGAGCCTTATTGACTGAGCTCGTTTATGGGACCTTGACCCGTAAGATTACCTTGGAATGGTATCTTGCTCATTATATTGAAGATCGCAATAAATTAGAAACTTGGATCTATTATTTGCTTATGCTTAGCCTTTATCAAATTCTTTATTTAGATAAAATTCCTCAGCATGCTATTGTTAATGAAGCTGTTGATCTGGCAAAAAGCAGAAATAGAGGTGCTGAAAAGTTAGTCAATGCTGTGTTAAGGCAGTTTTTACGCCAAAAAAGACCCGACATAACTGCCATTAAGCGAAAAAATAAACGGCATTCCATCACCTATTCTGTGCCTGTTTGGTTAGTAAAAAAAATGATTGAGCAATTCGGTGAAGATAGGGCAATCAGCATTTTGAAAAGTCTTTTAACTCGAAGTAAGGCTAGTATTCGTGTGGTTAATCCTGATCAAGTGGAAGTGATAGCAAAAGCAACAGGAGCTCAAAAATCGGTTTTATCACCTTGCGGTCTGGTCAAAGCATCAGGCCAGTTTTTTGATAGTGATTTATTTAAACAGGGAAAGATCACCATTCAAGATGAGAGCAGTCAATTAGTAGCACCCACTTTAGCTATTAAAGGAAATGAGACTATTCTAGATGCGTGTAGTGCTCCTGGAGGAAAAGCTGTCCATATAGCTTCTTATTTGACGACGGGTCAGATTATAGCACTTGACTTGTATGATCATAAACTAAAATTAATCAAAGATAATGCAGACCGTCTAAAAATTGCCGATTATATAAAGACGCAAAAATTAGATGCTAGAAAAGTCCATAAATACTTTGCTAAGGATACATTTGATAAAATTTTAGTTGATGCCCCTTGTTCAGGAATTGGCTTGATTAGGCGTAAACCAGATATTAAGTATAATAAGGATAGTAAAGATTTTACCAGCTTACAAAAAATTCAGTTAGAGATTTTAGATAGTGTTTGCCAAACTATAAAAAAAGGTGGTATAATAACATACAGCACATGTACTATTTTTGCTGAAGAGAATCAAATGGTACTCAAACAATTTTTGGAACAGCATCCAAATTTTGAACAGGTAAAATTAAATCATAAAAAGAAAGATATTGTCGTTGATGGTTGTCTTCTTATTACACCTGAACAATATCTAACAGACGGCTTTTTTATCAGCCAAGTTAAGCGTATTTCGTAAGATTTAGGAGGAGGCTGACCTTGTCAGACAACGAGCATATGAAAATTTCCCTTTTTACAGATATTGGACAGAAGCGTTCTAATAATCAGGATTTTATCAATAAATTTGATAATCGTGCGGGGCATACACTGATTGTATTGGCAGATGGTATGGGTGGTCATCGTGCCGGAAATATAGCCAGTGAGATGACCGTTACTGATTTGGGACGCGAATGGATTAATACAGACTTAACGGACTTAGGACAAATCCGTGATTGGCTGGTTAATAATATCGAAAAAGTTAATCGCCGGATTTATGAATTAGGTCAAACAGATGATTTTCAAGGTATGGGGACAACTATTGAAGCCTTAGTTATCGTTGAAAATAATGTTCTTTTTGCTCATATTGGTGATTCACGGATCAGTTTAGTTCACGATGGGGTTTATACGCAATTGACTAGTGATCACTCTCTAGTTAATGAATTAGTTAAGGCTGGTCAAATAACAGAAGAAGAGGCTGCTAGCCACCCTCAAAAAAATATTATCACACAGTCTATTGGACAAGCTAGTCCAGTTGAACCAGATCTTGGTATTCAAACTTTAGGAGCAAATGATTATCTTTTAGTTAATAGTGATGGTTTGACGAATATGATTTCGAATGAAGCTATTGTTGCTGTTCTAACTGATGAAACAAAGAACTTAGATGAAAAAGCCAAGCACTTGATTCAATTAGCTAATGAAGCAGGTGGGCTTGACAATATTACTGTAGCCTTAATTCATGCCGAAAGTGAGGGAGATCAATGATTCAGATTGGCAAATTATTTGCTGGTCGTTATCGGATTCTCCAGTCTATCGGACGAGGTGGGATGGCAGATGTTTATTTAGCTAATGACTTGATTTTAGATAATGAGGAAGTGGCCATTAAGGTCCTACGTACAAATTATCAGACAGATCAGGTTGCTGTGACACGTTTTCAGCGGGAAGCACGTGCCATGGCAGAACTTAATCATCCTAATATTGTAGCCATTCGTGACATTGGAGAAGAAGACGGTCAGCAATTCCTTGCGATGGAATATGTTGATGGTGCCGACTTGAAGAAATATATTCAAGACCACGCCCCTTTATCAAATGCTGAAGTTATTAGAATTATGAAAGAGGTTCTTTCTGCTATGACTCTTGCCCACCAAAAGGGCATTATTCATCGGGATTTAAAACCTCAAAATGTTTTACTGACCAAAGATGGAACGGCTAAAGTAACAGACTTTGGTATTGCTGTGGCTTTTGCTGAAACGAGTTTGACACAAACTAATTCAATGCTGGGTTCAGTACATTACTTATCTCCTGAACAGGCGCGTGGTTCTAAGGCTACTGTTCAAAGTGATATCTATGCAATGGGGATTATGCTTTTTGAAATGCTGACAGGCCATATTCCCTATGATGGCGATAGTGCTGTTACAATTGCTTTGCAGCATTTTCAAAAGCCTTTACCATCTATTATTGCTGAAAATAAAAATGTCCCTCAAGCTCTTGAAAATGTTGTTATTAAAGCAACAGCTAAACGATTAACAGACCGCTATCATTCAACGCAGGAGATGTTGCAGGATTTAAGAACGTCTCTGCAGCCAAATCGTAGCCGTGAAAGAAAGCTTGTTTTCAGTGACGCTTCAGATACAAAACCACTGCCAAAACTGGAACAGGCAGCAGCAAACTCTTTAGCTGCTCAGTCTTTAAAAACAAAACTTCCAATCAGGATAAAGTAGATCATAAATCTAAGCCTAAAGCCAAACCACAACCTAAGCCTAAGAAAAAAGGACATTTTTTAGCTCGTTTCTTTAAAATCTTCTTTATATTAGTTGCCATTGGTATTGCTGTTTTGACCTACCTGGTTCTGACAAAACCGAGTACTATTTCAGTTCCTGATGTTTCAGGAGATAAATTATCAACAGCCAAGATGATTATTAGAAAATCGGGTCTTAAGGTGGGTGACGTTCAAAAAATTGAGGATGATAACGTTGGTGCTGGAAAGGTCGTAAGAACTAATCCAAGTGCAGGCAGTAAAAAACGTGAAGGTTCTAGTGTTGATATTTTTGTAGCTAGTGCTAAGGGATTTAAGATGGAGGATTATACCGGTCAAGATTACAAGGATGCTATTGATAATCTGACTAATAACTATGGTGTTTCTAGGGACAGTATTGTTCTTAAGGAAGTTTCATCTGATGACTACAGTGGTGGAACTGTTATCGGTCAATCACCAAAACCCGGAAAGACCTATCATCCTAGCAGTGATAAAAAAATAACTCTCAAGGTCGTCAAAGTCACTATGCCAAATCTTAAAAATTCTACTTATGAAGAGGCTGTCAGTACTTTAACAGCTATGGGGATTTCTTCAAGCCGTATAAAAGCTTATGATGCCAGCGATTACTCATCGGAGATTTCATCACCGTCATCTTCGTCACTCGTTGTCGGTCAAAGTCCTTATTATGGTAATACTGTTAGTTTGTCATCTAACGATGATATTATCTTGTATGTTTCAACATCAGGAGGATCTCATTCTGGTTCGTCATCGTCTGAATCTTCAAGCAGTGAAGGAACAACATCAAGCGAAGCTTCGACAGACTCTAGTTCAAGTGCGACGACAACTTCACACTAAATAAAGAAATAGCTAAAACAAGGACTGAGAAGAATCTATTCTCAATCCTTGTTTTGATATATCATGGTTCAAACTGTTGAATGATATAAGCGGTTAATTATATGAAGTCATTAGGTTATCTTGTCTAATTCAAGTTATGGTTATGATCTGTTGCTGATAAAGTTATCATTTAATGCAGATGCATCTATCTGTTATAGTTATTATATTTATAAGGATAAGGTTCTTGCCTTAGTCTCCTTGTTTGAAGAGGTAATTTTTTGCCATCAAACTTGTATCTGCCTAAGATTAAGGCTGTATAAGATTAATGCGTGATAACTAAGCGATGACGTCTCTGGCATTTAAAAAATTTTCTTTATCTTTAGCGTTATCTGGTCTAGATCAAGAAGTGAAATTTATCCTAAATTTTGATACAATGACTAATAATTGTAGAACTGAAGGAAGCCTTATGCGAAAATTCCAATTTTTTTGGTTGTTGAAACCATCTTAATTGCTTTAGCTTTTATGACTATTTTAGCGAGTAATCTCTCAAGTTTTATCTTGATTGTGGTTATTACTCTTTTAGCCTTGAGATTTTATCGTTTAGGCAGTCGAAATGACTTTTTATTGACAGCAAGTTTACTTTTACTCTTTCTTATTTTTATGCTCAATCCTTATACAATTGCTGCGGTACTTGTTGGGATTCTTTATGTCATGATTAATCATTTTGCTCAAGTCAAAAAGAAGAATCGCTACGCTTTGCTAACCCTGCAAGAAGAAGGCTTAGATGTGACTAAAAAACCACATCAGTGGATTGGTAATGATGAACATGTAGAAACAGATTCCTATGCTTTTGATGATATCAATGTCATTCGTCTCAGTGGAAGTGATGTGATTAATCTCAGTCAGGTCATTGTAAGTGAACAAAATAATGTGGTCATGATTCGTAAAGTTTACGGACCTACCAAGATTTTAGTTCCTGTTGATGTCTCAGTCAGTTTGGATGTTAGCAGCATCTATGGCTATGTTCGCTTTTTTGATGCACCAGAATATGATTTGCGCAATGAGGAAATTAGACTGTCTGATCATAAAGATGGAAGAACCAAATCTGTAAAAATTATCATCAATGTCATTGCGGGCTTGGTGGAGGTGGAACGTATATGAAAAAAAAGACTATCTTAATGATTTTTTTATACGCGGCAGTTACCATCATTTCCATTGTTTTTGTCATTATTAACAGCCTTAATCTTGATTTGAAAAGTTTGTTAGCTGATTGGCTTGTTCTTGAGCAATTTATTTTATCGCTTCTTGCTGCCTTTATTTCCTTGACTTTTCTTTTACTGTTGGTATGGATGATTTTAGATGATAATAGCAAACGCCATCTCAATCAGAATTTGAAACGCATTCTGCTTAATCAGGCCATTACACAGGAAGATGATACCGAATTAGGGAAAAACGTTAATCGCCTTTCTCATAAAATGCAGCAGTTAACTAATAATTTGCAAAAGACGGAAAATGCTTATATTGCTAGCAGTCAGGAAATTGTCAAAAAGGAAAGAAAACGCATTGCTCGAGATTTACATGACACAGTGAGTCAAGAACTATTTGCTTCTTCTATGATTTTGTCAGGTGTTTCTCATAATCTTGATCAGTTGGAAAAAAAACAACTGCAGACACAATTATTAGCCATTGAAGATATGCTCAACAATGCTCAGAATGACTTGCGAGTCCTTTTACTGCATTTGCGTCCCACAGAATTAGAAGGAAAGACACTTTCAGAAGGACTTGCTATGATTCTTAGAGAATTAACTGATAAGAGTAATATTGAGGTTGTTTATAAGGAAGATATTGGGAAACTTCCTAAAACGATTGAAAGCAATTTTTTCCGAATTGCCCAAGAATTTATCAGCAATACCCTTAAACATGCCAAGGCTAGTCATCTAGAAGTTTATTTGTATCAAACTTCTTCAGAAGTTCAGCTGAAGATGGTTGATGATGGTATTGGTTTTGATATGGATGTCGTTCGAGATTTGAGTTATGGTCTGAAAAATATTGAAGATCGCGTTAATGATTTAGCTGGGACAGTGAAGTTTTTAAGCGCTGAAAATAAGGGTGTTGTGATGGATATTCATGTACCAATAATGAAAGGAGATGCTGATGAGTAAAACAAAAGTTATATTGGTTGATGATCATGAAATGGTTCGATTGGGTTTGAAAAGTTTTCTTAATTTACAAGATAATGTAGAAGTTGTCGGTGAAGCTAGTAATGGCCGTCAGGGGATTGATTTGGCTTTAAAATTAAAACCAGATGTCGTTGTCATGGATTTGGTTATGCCGGAGATGGATGGCGTAGAAGCCACTCTTGAACTCCTAAAAGATTGGAAAGAAGCCAAAATTCTAGTTTTAACCAGTTATTTAGATAACGAGAAAATTTATCCCGTCATTGAAGCAGGTGCTAAAGGTTATATGTTGAAAACTTCCAGCGCAGCTGAAATTTTGAATGCTATTCAAAAAGTAGCTAAGGGAGATTTAGCGATTGAAACAGAAGTTGATAAGAAAATCAAGGATCATCATAATAATCCTGATTTGCATGAAGATTTAACAGCGCGTGAACGAGATATTTTGGCTTTACTTGCTAAAGGTTATGATAACCAAACGATTGCTGATGAGCTTTTCATTTCTTTGAAGACTGTCAAAACACATGTTTCTAATATCTTATCGAAATTACAAGTTGATGATCGGACCCAAGCCGTTGTCTATGCTTTTCAGCATCATTTAGTGCCACAGGACGAAAATTAGACTCTGTGTTATAATAAAATAGGCCGTTCACAAAAGGAGAACAATGGATCTTAGAACAAAATACAAAGCCAAAAAATAAAAGCTGTCTTTTTTGATATTGATGATACCTTACGCATCAAAGATACAGGTTATATGCCTGATTCAATCAAAAAGGTTTTTAAAAGCTTGCAAGAAAAGGATATTTTAACTGGTATTGCTTCAGGGAGGGCACCTTACGGTGTTGTTCCAGAAATTCGTCAATTAAATCCAGATTTTTTTGTCACCATTAATGGTTCCTATGTGATTAATCATAAAGGTGAAGAATTATCTAATGATCCAATTCCTAAAGATATTATTGAAAAATATGTTGCTTGGTGCCAAGAAATTGGTATTGAGTATGGTTTTGCTGGTAAAGACAAAGCTGTTGTTTCAAAACGAACCGAGTTGGTTGATAAGGCTCTAGTCCCTGTTTATGGTTTTTGTCCTGTTGAACCCGATTTTTATAAAAATCATGAAGTTTATCATATGTGGACTTTCGAAGATATTGGTGATAGCCTACAACTTTCAGATGAATTGAAAGAACATGTTCGTTTGGTACGTTGGCATGAAAACTCTTCAGATGTTATTAAGAATGGTATTTCCAAAGCGTCAGGACTTGCTCATGTTCTAAAAAAAGTCCATTTAAAACCAGAAAATGTTCTTTTCTTTGGTGATGGACCAAATGATATGGAAATATTTGATTATGTTGGCCTCAAAGTTGCTATGGGCAATGGTCATGGTGATTTAAAAGAAAAAGCTGATTTTATTACAAAAAATGTAGAAGAAGATGGCATTTTGTATGCCTTGGAGGAATTAGGTTTGGTAGAAAAAAAATTACAATTTCCACAATTAGATGTGACTAATAATGATGCCCCTGTGGCTCTTATCAAAACGAATCATGGTGATTTAAAGGTGAAATTATTCCCTAAACAGGCACCAAAAACAGTAGCCAACTTTGTTGCTTTAGCTAAGGATGGCTACTATGATGATGTGATTTTCCACCGTGTTATTAAAGATTTCATGATTCAAGGTGGCGATCCAACTGGTACTGGTATGGGTGGCGAATCCATATATGGTGAGCGTTTTGAAGATGAATTTTCAGAGGAACTTTACAATCTTCGAGGTGCACTTTCTATGGCCAATGCCGGTCCAAATACCAATGGCAGTCAATTTTTCATTGTTCAAAATCAGAATCTTCCATACAGTGCCGAAGAATTAGAACGTGGCGGTTGGCCTAAAGAAATTGCAGCAGCTTATGCCGAAAACGGAGGGACACCGCATCTTGACCGCCGTCATACCGTTTTTGGTCAACTAATTGATCAAGCTTCTTATGAGACTTTAGATGATATTGCTAAAGTTGATACAGGAGCTGCTGACAAACCGATAGGTGATGTTGTGATTGAGAGCATCGAGGTGATTGATGATGAAAATAGGGGATAAGCTAAAAGGAAAAATCTCAGGAATCAAGCCTTACGGTGCCTTTGTCCAATTAGAGAATAACTCAATTGGTCTCATTCATATCTCAGAAATCAAAACGGGTTATATTGACAACATTTATCAGACATTATCGGTTGGTCAAGAAGTGCTCGTTCAAGTCGTTGATTATGATGAATACAGTCAAAAAGCTAGCCTTTCTTTGCGAACTTTGGAAGAAGAAAAGCATCATTACCAACATCGCCATCGTTTTTCCAATAATCGTTTAAATATTGGCTTTAAACCTTTAGAAGAACATTTACCAACCTGGGTTGAAGAAAATCTTGATTATTTGAAAAGGGATCAAGATGAGAGTGATAATCAAACTAAAGATTAAGTGTTCGTTAAAAGAGTAATAAAAGAAACTGCCTTCTTAAGTTTTGGATTCTTCTGTCCAACTTAAAATTGCAGTTTTTTATTTTATGTTTTTTAAAAATAACAGTCAATGCCATGTTCTAGAAAAACAGATTGGTAATCATAGAGGTCTTCCGGGTGAAGAGCTGTATAGCCAGACATTTCATATTTCCGATTGAGGAGCTTGTATTTATTTTCTCCAAATTGATGAAAAGGAAGCAATTGGACTTTATCTACCTGAATAGCATTAAAAAGTTTTGCAAAGTGTTCAGCATCATCCAAGGAATTATTAAAATCAGGTATGACAGGGATTCTTAAAACGATTGTTTTTTGTGCGTAAAGGCATAATGAATGTTTTGGATAATAAGATTATTATTGACACCAGTTACTTTGCGATGTTGAATGGTATTGTAATGTTTCAAATCGGTGTAAATAAAATCAACATATTGAATCAAATCGATAAATTTTTCATGATCGACAAAAGCTGTTGTTTCAATGGTTGTGTGGAGTCCTTCTTCTTTGGCACATTTGAGAATGGCCTTGGCAAATTCAAATTGGGCAAAAATTTCACCACCAGACAGCGTGAGACCGCCTCCGGATTCTTCATAGAAATCAATATCCTTTTTAACTTCTGATATGATTTCCTCCACTGTTTTTTCTTCCCCCATAATCATTGGTAATTTCGTTTCGGCATCCAGCATTTGTTCGGGTTGATATTTTTGAGATTCAGGATTAGAGCACCAAGGGCAGTGTAGAGGACAACCCTTTAAAAAAACAGTTGTGCGAATACCGGGGCCATCATGGATGGAAAAATGTTGAATATTGAAAATAATTCCTTTCTCACTCGTCATATTTTTGCCTTTCTTTTCTCAATTTATAATCAGCTTATCACAAAAACGAAATAATATCAATTACGAATGTAACTTTATTTTTAATACTTTATCTGTTAAAATGAATTCAGAGGTGATTGTTATGAAGCGTTTAGATGAGATTATTAACTTAGTTTCTCAAGAAAAAAAAATAGATGTTAATACCTTATCTCAAAAATTAGGTGTATCAAAAGTTACGATTCGTAAAGATTTAGATAAATTGGAAAGCAAAGGATTGCTGCATCGCGAGCACGGTTATGCAGTGTTAAATAGCGGTGATGACTTAAATGTCAGGCTTTCTTATAACTATAATATCAAAAAGCGTATTGCTGCAAAGGCAGTTGAAATGGTGCGTGACAATGAAACCATTATGATTGAATCAGGTTCAACCTGTGCTTTATTAGCGGAAGCTATTTGTCAAAATAGACGCAATGTCAAAATTATTACCAATTCTTGCTTCATTGCAACTTACATTCGAAAGTATGATTCTTGTCAAGTGATTTTGCTTGGAGGTAATTACCAACCTAATTCCGAAGTAACTGTTGGCCCCTTGCTAAAAGAAATGATTAAGTTGTTTCATGTTGAAAAGCTGTTTGTAGGGACAGACGGCTTTGATGATAAGTTAGGGTTTATGGGAAAAGACATGATGCGATGTGAAGTTGTTCAATATATGACTGAATCGGCTGATGAACTAATTGTTTTAACGGATTCAAGCAAATTTGCTAAGCGTAGTTTGGTCAATCAATTTACTTTGAATCAAGTTTCTCAAGTCATAACAGATTCTGCCATCTCAGAAGCAAGACAAGAGCATTTAATAGCTAATCATATTAATCTAAAATTGGTCAATTAAAGCATGATATGAGACGGCTGAGAATAACAAGAAAAAACGTTTATTCGTAAGGTGACATGTCTTTATGATATTGACTGTAAATTCTTAATAAAAGGTAAAATTGGATCAGTATTTTTGTACTGACCCCAAAAAGTTAGACAAAAAATTTAAGTAAAGGATTTCGTTCTGTACTGTACAGGACTAAGTCCTTTTAGTTTTACCTTAATACGTTTGTTGTTGTAATAATCAATATAGTCTACAATAGCTTGTTCCAATTGCTTAAGTGACTTAAATGTCTTCTCATAACCGTAAAACATTTCGGATTTCAAAATGCCAAAAAAAGATTCCATCATGCCATTATCTGGGCTGTTTCCTTTACGTGACATGAACGGCTGAATCCCCTTGTTCTCTAAAAATTGATGATAAAATTCATGCTGGTATTGCCAGCCCTGGTCACTATGAAGAATAGTATTTGTGTAATGTTTCTCTGTGAAAGCCTGTTCTATCATAGCTTTCACTTGTATCAAGTTCGGTGACGTAGAAAGGTTATAAGCAATAATTTCACTGTTGAAACCATCTAAAACTGGTGACAAATAGAGCTTTTGACCGCTTGCTGGAATGGCAAATTCTGTCACATCTGTGTAGCACTTTTCCATTGGTTTTGATGCTTCAAACTGGCGTTGAATAAGGTTGTCTGCTTTTTTGCCCACCTCTCCTTGGTAGGAAGAATACTTCCGTTTGCGACGAATACGAGCCTCCAAACCAAGAACTTTCATTAGACGTTGAACCTTTTTATGATTTACCAAGAAGCCACGATTTCTCAATTCAAGAGTCATTCGACGATAACCATAATTTCCTTTGTGCTCAGTAAAAATAGCTTGAATTTCAGCTTTAATAGCATGATCTTTATTGCTTTTATCTAGCTGCTTTAAGTGGTAATAATAGGTTGAACGAGCGAGCTTAATAATCTTTAGAAGAATGTCTAAAGAAAACTCCGTTACCAATCCTCGGACAATTTCCGTTTTTCTTCTTGCTCTTTTTCTTCCCTCAATCGGAGTTCTCTCAACTTTTTTAGAACAGCATTCTCCGCTCTCAGATATTCTAATTCTTTCTGAAGTCGCTCTAGCTCTGTCATTTCTTCCGATTTCTTCTTTGGCTTACGTCCCATTTTAGGTGGTCTCCCTCTTGTTTTATCAACAATAGTATACCTATTTTTCTTGTATTGTGCTATCCAATTAGGCAACATTCCATGACTTGGAAGAGCATAATCTAGAGATACCCTTATTTGTGAACGACCTTCAAGAAGAACTTTATCAATGATTTCTTGTTTTAGTTCAGGAGAATAGTAACGATTCTTTCTTTTTTTGACGATCTCTATTCCGTAATGATCAATCAATTTAATCATGTAGCTAAGATTAGAAATTTTTATCCCAAATTTATTTGAAAGCTGCTCTAAGCTATACCCTTGGTTTCTCAGTTCATAGATGAGAACTTTATCCTCATAAGTCAATTTCATAATAAAAACACCCCAAAAGTTAGATTTTTTCTGTCTAACTTTTGGAGTGCAGTTCATTTTGTTTGTAAAAACTGGTCTTTTTCTTTAAATACAGGCTACTTTTTATGAAAAATGGTTGCATTTTATTAAGATTGGTGTTACTATGGTTTCGAAAGAAAAAAAATAAATTACGAACATAAAAGGAGAAGGAAAATGGTGATTCAGCTTTTAACTCAAAAGTACACAAATGATGTCCAAAAGAGTTCTCAAAAACACTTTGGTTATTTGACGGAACGCATGTACACTTATCGTGATAAGGTACTTGAAAAAAAGCCTTATATTGATGCCGAACGTGCCATACTTGCTACAGAAGCCTATAAAGAACATCAAGAAAAACCAAATGTTCTTAAGCGGGCTTACATGCTTAAAAACATTTTAGAAAAAATGTCACTCTATATTGATGATGAAACCATGATTGTTGGGAATCAAGCGTCTAGTGATAAAGATGCGCCAATTTTTCCGGAATACACACTCGAATTTGTTTTGAATGAATTAGATCTCTTTGAAAAGCGTGACGGTGATGTTTTCTACATCACAGAAGAAACCAAAAAGCAAATTCGTGACATTGCCCCTTTCTGGGAAAATAATAACTTGCGTGCTCGCGCAGGTGCCATGCTTCCAGATGAAGTACAGGTCTATATGGAAACAGGATTCTTTGGTATGGAAGGCAAGATGAATTCTGGTGATGCTCATTTAGCAGTCAATTATCAAAAGTTGCTGGAATTAGGACTTGTTGGTTTTGAAGAACGGACACATAAAGCTAAGGCTGATCTTGACTTAACAGACCCAGCCAGTATTGATAAATATCATTTTTATGACTCTATTTTAGTGACAATTGACGCAGTCAAAACTTATGCTCAACGTTTTGTAGTTTTAGCTAAAGAGATGGCAGAAACTGCAACTGCCAAGCGTCGGAAAGAATTATTGGAGATTGCAGCCATCTGTGAACGGGTACCTTATTATCCAGCACGCACCTTTGCAGAAGCTGTACAATCGGTTTGGTTTATTCAATGTATTCTGCAAATTGAATCAAACGGTCATTCCCTTTCTTACGGCCGTTTTGATCAGTACATGTATCCATATGTAAAAACGGATTTAGAAGTAGGTCGTGAAACAGAAGATTCCATTGTTGAGCGTCTGACTAATTTATGGATTAAGACGCTTACCATCAACAAAGTTCGCAGTCAAGCGCATACTTTTTCATCTGCTGGCTCACCGCTTTATCAAAATGTCACTGTTGGAGGTCAGACGCGCAATAAGAAAGATGCGGTTAATCCTTTGTCTTTCCTTGTTTTGAAATCTGTTGCGCAGGCACATTTACCACAGCCAAACTTGACGGTTCGCTATCATGCTGGTCTCAACCCTGATTTTATGAATGAAGCGATTGAAGTCATGAAACTTGGTTTTGGGATGCCGGCCTTTAACAATGATGAAATTATTATTCCATCATTCATCGCTAAGGGGGTGGCAGAAGAAGACGCTTACGATTACTCAGCAATCGGCTGTGTTGAAACAGCTGTTCCCGGCAAATGGGGCTATCGTTGTACGGGTATGAGTTATATGAATTTTCCTAAAGTATTGCTCATTACCATGAACAACGGTATTGACCCAGCCTCTGGCAAACGCTTTGCTCCTGAATTTGGGCATTTTGTTGACATGACATCTTACGAAGACCTCAAGTCTGCATGGGATAAGACGCTACGCTATTTGACGCGTATGAGTGTTATTGTCGAAAATGCTATTGACCTCAGTTTGGAACGGGAAGTTCCAGATATTCTTTGTTCTGCCTTGACGGATGATTGTATTGGTCGTGGCAAACATTTAAAAGAAGGCGGTGCAGTTTACGACTACATTTCTGGACTTCAGGTTGGGATTGCTAACCTTTCAGATTCTCTTGCGGCTGTCAAGAAATTAGTTTTTGAAGAAAAACGCTTAACAACCGCTGAACTTTGGGAAGCTCTGCAATCGGACTATGCCGGTGAACGTGGCGAGGAAATTCGCCAGATGCTGATTAATGACGCTCCTAAGTACGGCAATGACAATGATTATGCTGACCAATTGGTACGTGATTGTTATGATGTTTATGTTGATGAAATTGCTAAATATCCAAATACACGCTATGGTCGTGGTCCAATCGGTGGTATTCGTTATTCAGGAACGTCCTCCATTTCAGCTAATGTCGGTCAGGGACGTGGAACACTAGCAACTCCAGATGGTCGTCATGCAGGAACACCGCTTGCAGAAGGTTGTTCACCATCTCATAATATGGATAAAAACGGTCCAACTTCGGTACTCAAATCAGTATCTAAATTACCGACTGCTGAAATTGTTGGAGGTGTCCTTCTCAATCAAAAAGTAAATCCCCAAACCTTATCAAAAGAAGAAGATAAGCAAAAACTGATTGCCCTCCTTCGAGCTTTCTTCAATCGTCTTCATGGCTATCATATCCAATACAATGTTGTCTCTCGTGAAACTCTGATTGATGCTCAAAAGCACCCTGAGAAACATCGTGATTTAATTGTTCGTGTTGCGGGCTACTCAGCCTTCTTCAATGTTCTTTCTAAGGCAACTCAAAACGATATTATCGCTCGTACAGAACACGCACTTTAAGAAAAAGAGGAAAAGAAAATGGAATTTATGCTTGACACACTCAATTTAGCAGACATTGAAAAATGGGCAGCCATCCTACCATTAGCTGGGGTAACTTCTAACCCATCAATTGCTAAAAAAGAAGGGGAAATTGATTTTTTTGAGCAAGTGAAGAAGGTTCGTGCCATTATTGGTGAAGAACCAAGTATTCATGCACAGGTGGTTGCAGCAGATGTGGAAGGGATTATCAAAGATGCCCGTAAACTTCGAGTTGAACTTGGCGGCAATCTCTATGTTAAAGTACCTGTCTCTCCAGCTGGTTTGACAGCGATGAAGCAACTAAAAAAAGAAGGCTTTCAAATCACTGCTACAGCTATCTATACAGTCTTTCAAGGTCTTTTAGCCATTGAAGCTGGTGCTGATTATCTTGCTCCTTACTATAATCGTATGGAAAATCTTAATACAGACCCAGTTGAGGTGATTGATCAGCTTGCTCAGGCTATTGAGCATCAACAAGCTTCTACAAAAATTTTGGCAGCAAGCTTTAAAAATGTTACTCAGGTTACTAAGGCTTTAGCAGCAGGTGCCCAAGCTGTCACGGTTGGTGCAGATATTTTTGCTGCTGGTTTTGCTAATTCATCCATCCAAAAAGCAGTAGCTGATTTTGCAGCAGATTGGGAAAGCACACAAGGGCGTCCTTATATTTAAAAAATAGAAGAACTTTACTTTAGAAGGAGGTTTCATGATGAAAATTTTTGCCAGCCCATCACGTTATATTCAGGGTGAAAAAGCTTTATTTGAAAATGCAAAAGCTATTATTAATTTAGGCTCTCATCCTATCCTTTTAACAGACAATGTCGTTTATGATATTGTTGGTAAACGTTTCGAAACTTATCTTAACCAAGAAGGATTGATAGTAGATCGTATAGCCTTTAATGGTGAAGCTTCAATAAACGAAATTGATCGCGTTGTTGCTATAGCTAAAGAAAAAGGAAATGATTTAATTATTGGTCTTGGTGGGGGAAAGACGATTGACAGTGCCAAAGCCATTGCTGATTTATTAGAGATACCTGTTATTATTGCTCCTACAGTTGCTTCGACAGATGCTCCCACATCAGCCTTATCCGTTATCTATACTGACCAAGGTACTTTTGAAAAATACATTTTCTATTCAAAAAATCCAGATCTTGTTTTAGTAGATACTGAAGTCATCAGTAAATCTCCAGCCATTCTATTGGCTTCGGGAATTGCAGATGGACTTGCTACTTGGGTAGAAGCAAGAGCTGTGCTTCAAAAAAATGGGCAAACAATGACTGGTGCAGGGCAAACTTTAGCTAGCCTTGCTATTGCTAAAGCCTGTGAGCGTACTTTATTTGCAGATGGCCTACAAGCATTAGCAGCTTGTGAAGCAAAAGTAGTGACAAAAGCACTTGAAAATGTTGTAGAGGCCAATACTTTATTGAGCGGTTTGGGGTTTGAAAGTGCAGGTTTAGCTGCAGCTCATGCTATTCATAATGGTTTTACAGCTTTAGAAGGAGCTATTCATCATCTGACACATGGTCAAAAAGTTACTTATGGAACCTTAGCGCAACTCTTTCTTGAAAATCGTCCAAAAGAAGAAATTGACAAGTATATTCATTTTTATAGAGCGATTGGCATGCCAACGACTTTAGAAGAAATGCATTTGGGAGATGCTGACTATTGTGAACTTCTAAAGGTTGGTCAACAGGCTACAATTGAAGGTGAGACGATTCATCAAATGCCGTTTACAATTAAGGCAAGCGATGTTGCCAATGCACTCTTAGCAGTAGATCAGTACACTAGATCATTAAAATAATAAACGAAATATTTACCAATCAATGGCACTGGCACTGAAGACGAAAAAGAAAAGATTAAATGAAATAACTTTCTGACAAGCAGATAGTGATATAATAAAAGTTTGAGAGAATAACCTGATTTCTAAATGCAAGAGGAGTCAGGTTATTTTTATGTTGGAAAACATTTGAGGTAGACTAATTTCGAGTTTTTGGATATAAGAAAGCTCCCTTTCTTGTGTTTTAACGAAGTTTTGTTCTTCGCTGTTCACAGTAAAGGGAGTTGATAAATGACACTCTTTTGTGTTGCTTTTCTTTCTGTTCAACTTTGAAAGTCAATACGACATAAATGTTATAGGCTTCTTAGTCAAATTCATAAAGTGCGGTTGAAAGATAACGTTCACCATTATCCGGTGCAATAGCCAAGACTTTTTACCTTTGCCGAGTTTTTAGCGACTTCAAGCGCAGCCCACACTGCAGCAGAAGCGGAAATACCAAGTAGGAATCCTTCCTTACCGCCGAAGTAGCGACCAGTAGCCAAAGCATCATCAGATTTAACACGGATCACTTCGTCATAAGAATGAGTATCTAATGCAGCTGGGATAAAACCTGTTGAGATACCTTGGATTTTATGGGGCCCCGGTTTGTCGCCTGACAAAACAGCAGATTCATCAGCTTCCAATCCATAGATTTTAATATCAGGATTGTCTTTTTTTAGGACATGTGAAATCCCAGTAATCGTACCACCAGTGCCAATACCAGCAACGACAGCATCAAGTCCATGTGAACCAAATGCTTCCAAAATTTCAGGGCCTGTTGTCAATTCGTGAATTTTGGGATTGGCTGGATTGTCAAATTGAAGAGGCACCCAACCACCAACTTCTTTAGCGATCTCGTGAGCTTTATCAATGGCACCCTTAGTACCAGCACTTCCTGGTGTCAAGACAAGTTTAGCACCATAAGCTTGTATAATTTTACGACGTTCAACGCTCATTGTTTCAGGCATTGTAATGATGACATTGTAGCCTTTGGCAGCACCGACCCATGAAAGTCCAATACCCGTATTACCACTCGTTGGTTCGACAATAGTATCTCCAGGTTTGATGAGACCACGTTTTTCAGCGTCTTCAATCATGCTTAAAGCAATACGATCTTTAACGGATGAACCAGGGTTGAAAGCCTCAAGTTTAACATAAACATCAGCTGCATCTTCGGGAACAACATTATTAAGTTTTACAATAGGCGTATTGCCAATCAATTCAGTAATGTTGTTATAAATTTTTACCATGATGATACCTCACAAATTAAATATATCTCCAGTATAAGCTGAAAAATGGGCTTTGTAAAATATAAATTCTTTATCGCCGTGATAAAAAAATCATATCACAGGAACTTCAATGATCTGGCTGCCAACGACATGACTTTTAAATTTTCCTTGATAAAACTCAGTGAGCTGGTCAAGGGTGGTTTCAATATCTTTCTTATCCACATAAATAGTGGTGCTGACATTCACTGAAAAATCGAGATCATGTTCTTGCAGTTGATGTTCTTTCAAGAAATTAGCAAAGGTCTGATATTGTGGATAGGTTAATTCCAACCGCAAACCTGTCTGCTTTTTGACTTCGACGATTCCTAAAGCTTTGAGTGTATTGGCAACTCCGCCCGAATAAGCTCGAATCAGTCCGCCTGTTCCTAATTTGATACCACCAAAATAACGTGTCACAACAAGGACAAGGTTTGTCAATTGATTTTTTTCGAGGACACTTAGCATAGGGATGCCTGCAGTTCCACTGGGCTCACCATCGTCACTGGAGCGTTTGATATAGCTGTTTTCACCAATAATCATAGCTGAGCATGAATGGCGAGCCTTGTAATGCTCTTTTTTGATTTGAGTAATAAAAGCACGTCCTTCTGCTTCATTAGTGATTCTTTTTGCCTGACAAATAAATCGTGATTTTTTAATGGTTTCTTCAGTACTGCCGTTTTTGGCGATTGTTCGATAGGTCATAGGAAAAGTGTACACATTTTTTTGAAAAGCTGCAAGTTAATTCTTCTTATTTGTTTACGAATAATAAAGGTGATGGAGAATTTAGAAAACTATTATGGTCGCCTCTTGACCGAAAATCAAATGAACAGCGATTTGAAAAAGCAAGCTAAAACTTTACCAGCTATGATAAAAAAGCCGTATTACTTTATCTGTAATCGTTGTGGCAGCCAGAACAATCTTGACAATACTCTACCGGATGGTTCTATCTATTGTCGAGCTTGTCTTGTTTTTGGACGTCTTACTAGTAGGGACAGCCTTTATTATTTTGAGCAAAAGCCTTTTCTAAAGGGTCAGGTCTTAAGGTGGCAAGGGGAATTAACCCCTTTTCAGAAGGAAGTTTCTGATGGTCTAAAGAAAGGTGTTTGCCATAAGGAAAATATGCTTATTCATGCCGTAACAGGTGCAGGCAAAACGGAGATGATTTATGAAACTCTGGCTAGTATTCTCAATCAAGGAGGTGTGGTTGCACTTGCTAGTCCCCGCATTGATGTCTGCATCGAATTGTATAAACGTTTAAGTCGTGACTTTTCTTGTCCTATCAGTCTTTTACATGGGGAATCAGAAGCTTATGAACGCAGTCCATTAGTGATTGCAACCACACATCAACTTCTGAAATTTTACCAAGCTTTTGATTTGTTAATTATTGATGAAGTAGATGCCTTTCCCTTTGTTGACAATAAGGTGCTCTATTATGCTGTAGATCATTGTCTGAAATCAGATGGTGTCAAAGTATTTTTGACCGCAACTTCAACTGACCAATTAGATAAACAGGTCAAACAAGGGCGACTTAAAAAACTGCACTTAGTCAGACGATTTCATGCCAATCCCTTAGTTATTCCCCAGCCTATTTGGTTAAATTTATCTCTTGAAAAATTACAAAAAGGCAAATTACCACGCTCTTTTTTGCAGCAAATAACAATTCAAAGACAGAGTCAATTCCCTCTTCTAATCTTTTTTCCAAATATTGAAGATGGTTTAACCTTTGCTAAGTCACTGCAAACTTATTTTCCAAATGAGAAAATTGATTTTGTTTCCAGCTTGACAATAGATCGTTTAGAAAAAGTCGAAAATTTTAGAAAAGGAAAAACACAAATTTTGGTTTCAACAACGATTTTGGAGAGAGGAGTAACCTTTCCTTGTGTAGATGTTTTTGTCATGGTGAGTAATCACTATCTGTTTACCAAAAGTTCTCTGGTACAGATTGCTGGTCGTGTAGGTCGCTCTGCCGATAGACCAGATGGGAAATTACTTTTCTTTCATAATGGGATGAATAGAGCCATGAAAAAAGCTATTATGGAAATCAAGGCTATGAACAAAAAAGGAGGTTTTACATGAATTGTCTCATTTGTCACTTGCCTTTTGAGAGTAAGTCTTATTTTTATTCTATTTTCTTCTTGAAAGCTTCAGGAGATTCTATTTGCCAACCTTGCTTTTCGAAATTTCAATTCATATCTGAAAAGCATTGCCCAAATTGTTATAAGGAGGGAGAAGGAGATATCTGTCAAGATTGCCACAAATGGCAAAATCTCAAAAAGGAGGTTCATCACAAGGCTCTCTTTTGTTACAATCAAGCTATGAAGGATTATTTCAGTGCCTACAAATTTCAAGGGGATTATCTTTTAAGAAAGGTCTTTATAAAACCTATTAAAGAAGCCTTAAGAGAGTATACTAATTATACTCTGGTTCCCATTCCACTTAGCTCTTCAAGTTTAGAAAATCGTGGTTTTAATCAAGTGCAAGCTTTTTTAGATGAGGCAAAATTGCCTTATCATGATTTATTAGGCAAAGAAGATGGTAGTGTAAAACAATCAAGCAAAACACGTCAAGAACGCCTAAAGACTCAACAAAACTTTTATTTAAGGAAACATAAAGAATTACCTGATAAAGTGATGCTAGTTGATGATATCTATACAACGGGTATGACAATTCAATTGGCCAGTCAATTATTGCGTGAAAATGGTGTGAAAACAATAGAGTCCTTTTCTTTAGCAAGGTAATAAAAAACTTGCAAATTTTCATGAAAGCGATATAATAGTAATGAAGAAAGCGCTTAAGCGCGAGAAAAGAGGTATCTTATGATTAAATATAGTATTCGTGGTGAAAACATCGAGGTAACAGATGCAATCCGTAACTATGTTGAGTCTAAACTCAAGAAGATTGAAAAGTATTTCAATGCTGAACAAGAGTTGGATGCACGTATCAATCTGAAAGTATATCGTGAGAAAACAGCCAAAGTTGAAGTTACTATTCCTCTTGCTCCCGTTACTCTTCGTGCAGAGGATGTTTCACAAGATATGTATGGCTCTATTGATTTAGTTGTTGATAAGATTGAACGTCAGATCCGTAAAAATAAAACTAAAATTGCTAAGAAACATCGTGAAAAGAAACCAGCGGCACATGTCTTTACGGCTGAATTTGAAGCAGAAGAGATGGAAGAGGCTCCAGCTATAAAGGTTGTCAGAACCAAAAACATCACTTTAAAACCTATGGACATCGAAGAAGCTCGTTTACAAATGGATCTTTTAGGTCACGATTTCTTCATCTACACAGATGCTAACGATAATACAACAAATGTTCTCTATCGTCGTGAAGATGGTAATTTGGGTCTTATTGAAGCAAAATAATAGAATTAATACTAATAAGTCAATCCATTAAGTGGGTTGGCTTTTTTAATAGCCTTGTCAGAGTAAGGTTCCCATGCTATAATTTATTTTGTAATATTTTTAATATTCAAAGAAGGAGATTGAAATGAATAAAGAGGATTGGTTGGATTATTTTGAAGCCATTAATGGTCGTGAGCCATCTGCTAAAGAGATTGCAGAGGCTTTAGCCACAGGAGAATTTCAAGATGGCGCTACTACAGACGTTTCTTTTGAAGAAAGCAGTAGTGACGACACAGTTGCTGAAGTTGTAGAAGAAAAAGAAGCTTCATCAGTTGAGACTGAGCCGATTGCTTATCCTAAAGAACAAACGCCCCTTGCTCATTCAAATAACACTGCTAACTCTAAGCAGCAGGTAGAACAGTTAAAAGAAAAGGGAAAAAATTATTTAAGTTGGTTTTTGGAAGGTTTGAAGCAACCTGTTGCTGAGTCTTCAAATAGTCAATTTATTTATGGTTTAATCACACTCTTTCTTGCTGCCGTTCTTTTGGCAGCTGGTCTGGTTAATTATGTCAATAGAATCTTTACTTCTATTATTAATATGACAGTCAGTGGTGAGAGTCTAAAGCTCAAAGAACCAGAGACTTTTTCTATGATTGAAGATGCCATTCGTACCAATTTTGGTTTTAGTAAAGTCATTGTTGTGACTCTCATTATTTTCCTAGCTTATGCCATTTTGGCTGTTTTGCCAGCATTCATTAACAAATTTGCTTCAAAATCTCAAGAGAATGTGACAGAATTGTTAGGAAAATATGTTGCTTATACACCATTGTTAGCAGTCATTAATTTTCTAATTTTGGTTGTCAGTTTTTTCACATCAGATAAATTAGTGGTTTCAAGTAAATATGCCTATCAAATTGCATCTTCATTTGAAACGGTTGCTTCTAGTCCCTCTGAAGGTTTGTCTTCTGTTTCTCGTTTAATCAAAGAAGTTCCAGCCATTCATTCTATTCAAACAGTATGTGTTTATTTAACGATTTTAAGTATTATTAGTTTAGCTATTTTATTGGTAGCTTTCTTAAAAAATATAAAGGTTTCTATTGGAGCTTTAAATAATTTCTATGTTACATTGATATCACTTCTTGTTTTTATCTTAATTATTTTCTTTATGGATAAATTGCTGCTATCAAATCTTTTACATGGATTAGATAGCCTCAAAGACTCTCTAGCAAAATTATTTTAGAACTGATTAGGATGAAATTATGGCAAGTAAAGAAAAATGGACAGAATTATTTGAAAAAGTTATTGGACGCAAACCAACTCCGCAAGAATTTCTTGAAGGAAAGAAGGGTTCCTTTGATTTAAAAGAAATTAAAAAAATTGCAGGAGTTGATAAAGCAGATGATTTGCAAGAATCATCTGCAGATGTTAAACAAGCAGTTTCAGGTAATTCTGCTACAGCAGCAAAGCAAGAGAATGACTCTTCAAAAGAGGAAATAAAATCTGCAGATAAGCCAGTTTCTACTAAAGTAGGTGATAAATCACCTAAGCAATTATGGGTAGAAGCCTTTGAAAAAACTGTTGGACGTCAGCCAACTCCCGAAGAATTTATAAGTGGTAGAAATCAAGATTTTGATTTAGCTAAAATAAGTCAATTGGTTGAAAAAGAGTCAGTTAGTAAAACATCAAATTTAGCTAAAGCACCTTTCACAAAAGGTAAAAAAATCCTCATCACACTTGGTCTGGTTTGCTTGTTAGCACTTGTTGTCGGTTATAGTTATGGAAATCAATATTTTTCTCGTGAAGCAGTTGCGCAGAGATATTTGAAAGTTGCTAATAGTAATTTTGATAAAGCTTTAGAATTTGAAGTGTGGAGCGATACGGAAAAGCCAATCAAAAAATCGGAATTAACCTATAGAGATTCTAAAGAAACCAGAACAGTTACAATGGATAAGCTTACCTCTGATGCTAGTCAGATGAAAAAAGTAGGCAATAAGTTTCTCATTTTCCCTGACTGGCGTGTAGCTATCAAACCAGCCTCAGCAAAGATTTCAATTAATACAAAAGGTCTTGATTTATTTATTAATGATAAAAGGGTCACAAAAACGGATAGTAATTCTTTTAGTCAAACAATATCTCGCTTATATCCTGGAACCTATAATTTTGTTGCTAAGGGAAATGTATCTGGACAAAAGGTTGAAGTTTCATCAGAAGAAAAACTAACCAATCATTCAACGGTTAACTTAAATGTTAAATATCTTAGTTTCAAAGTAAATAGCAATCTAACAGACGGTGATTTATATGTAGGTAGTCGCAAAATTGGAACCTTGAAAGATGGCAAATACAATGTGTCTAAGCTTGCTGTTACAGATACTTCAAAAATTTACGTTCAAAAGTCGTTTTCTGGCAAAGCATCATTAAAATCTGAAGTGCAATCGATAGAAGATGTCTATGATGGTGATACTATTACCTTGGATGCTAAGGGGGTTCTTGACCGTGATACTGCAGATTCATTGATTACACAAGCCTATTACAAATTGGATTCCTATGCTTCTTCTCATACAACACCTGATGATTTAGATGACATTTTTACAGGTGGTAATCATAACAATTTCTATTTAGATGTAAAAAATACTATAGATACTAATACGACCAATGCTAAAAATCGTAGTGCGGATTCAATTAACTTTAGTGATGTAGATGTTACTAAGGTAACACAGACAAGTCCGACAACTTATGCTGTTGAATTTACGGTTGTCTATGATTTCTATTATTCTTATAGTTCTGAACATAAATCATCAGGAAGCATTATTCAAAAACTCTCTTGGTCTGCGCTTGTTGAATATGTTGGTGATAATAAGAAAAATAGTAGTGGTAGTTACTCCTATAACTCTTATGAAGATTATCGCATAAGTTCTGACAATGGTAAATCAAGTGTTCTTAGTACAAAAAACACAGTTGACTAAAAATACTTTAATGGATTTTTCCATGAATCCATTAAAGTATTTTATTTTCTCTTAACAGTAAATTGTTCGTTTTTCTTTATTGCTTGTTTAATGACACTGGATAGGGATTGGGATGTGAATAATCAATTTCACCATCTACAGGACCGGTAAACATAATAGGTGTTAATTGTCCCCCTCTTAGGATGAAACCAGGCTGCATCTTTCCAAGCCCTCCTATACCTGTAACACCTGGTAAAAGAGCAGCTGAACTACCAGAGACAAATTCCCAAATATAGGTATCTGTATCGACTTTTCTAATACCACTAACAGTGGCGGTAACGTCATTTATATCAGAAGCAGGCTCAAAATTGGCTTGAGCACGCAATTGACCATTGGAAGAAACGGTAAAAGTTATTTCAGATGCTTGTGGACTTGACCCCTTGTAGGTGCCGACTAATTCTTGCGGAATGGGGAGGATCACACTAGGGTTACTTTGTTCTGCTTGTGATTGAGTTTGGTTTTGAGTCTGAGACTGTGCTTGGCTTGTTTGCTCAGTAGCTTTTCGACTACTTGTCATAACAGAAGAAGTGCTTGTTTGTGACTTTTTAGCATTTGTTTTACTTACCTTTACCCCTTCTTGCGGACTGTTTTCTTTTGCTGAATGAAGGTTAAACAAGAATAAAAACAAAGCGAGCATCAAAAGGATGAGAACTGTTAGAGCTATTTTTAATTTTTTAGGTGTCATAGTAATAGAAGTCTCCTTTTCTTTTTCTGTAACAATTATATTACGAATATTACGTATCGTCAAGATTTTATGAAATAATTTAATATTACAGAAATGTAAATCTTATCTTTCTTTCTATTTAATTATTTTTATAATAAAATCTAATCTGGAAATTTTTGTAGGAAAAATTAAGGAGTTAAGCTTATAATATTACATTTAGCAGATATCCTTATTGATCTTTCATAAGCTTTTCAGTATAATCAAGTGAAACTAACCTAAGGAGTATGCTAAAGTGAATTTGCTAATGGATACAGAAATTGCTGAGAATTATAGAAGTAATTCTCAGAAGATTAGAGTTATAACTGAAAATTGGGTATTACATAATTCTTATTGTCTAAATTGTGGAAATGACTATTTATCAGAATTTGAAAATAATCGACCAGTTGCCGATTTTTATTGTCAAACTTGTCGAGAAGAATTTGAATTGAAAAGTAAAAAGCCAAATTTTCTAACATCATTAATGATGGAGCTTACGATACAATGATAAATCGTCTAGAAGCTGAGAATAATCCTAATTTTTTCTTTCTTAATTATTCTAATGAAATGAAAGTGAATAATTTTATTATTATTCCTAAACACTTTTTTGCACCTAATATTATTATCAAAAGAAACCATTAGCATCTACTGCTAGAAGAGCTGGATGGGTTGGTTGTAACATTGATATCTCTACTGTTCCAAATGCTGGAAAAATTTACTTAGTAAGAAAAGGTGAAATTCTAGATAAGGAACAAATTCAATCCAATTTTAAAAAGACTTTATTTTTGAGAGATAAATCTAAGGATAATCGTGGATGGATCCTAGATGTTTTAAGTTGTGTGGATAGGTTACCAACAAAGGATTTTTCTTTAAAAGAAATGTATAACTTTGAAAACTATTTTAAGAATTTGCATCCAGATAATCATAATATTCAAGCTAAAATTAGACAGCAATTACAAATTTTAAGGGACAAAGGTCTAATTGAATTTATTGGCAGGGGAAGATATAGAAAAATACCAATTCAAGAAGTTTAATATTGCTATTAACAAGGTAAATTAAGTTTATCATTCTAACTAAGTAAGATTTTAAGAATAATATAAATTCTTGAAGCTGGATCATTACGTCTGGCTTTTTTAGTATATTTAAGAAGAAAAAGAACTTGTCAGTTCTATTTGTTAAGGAAGTTTTTGATTATAGAGTCTTTAAATAGTATTGAAATCTAAGGTTTTGTCAGTCTTTTTAAGATTTTTGTGCATAAAATACTTAAAAATACTTGTAATTGCTTAAAAAATATGTTACCATTAATTTATGAAAAGAGGCATGTTATGTATCAAGAACAAAGGTTGCAAAAAATTTTAGAATTGCTTGATAGGCAAGGACAACTATCTTCGAAAGAGGCTATTGAGTTGTTAGCTGTTTCGCGCGATACGATTCGTCGTGATTTTGCTCTTTTGACAGAGAGAAAGCAGGTTTTGCGGACACATGGTGGTATTTTACCTTTGCAGAAATCGCAAACGATTCTTTCCTTTGAAGAACGTCTTAATAACTTGATGAAAGAGAAAAATGAGATTGCTCAGAAGGCTTACCAATTGATTGCTGAAGGGCAGTTATATTTTTTTGATGTTTCAACATCTGTTCTCAAGCTGGCTCAGCTTATTGATAGGGACATTACGGTTTATTCGCATTCTTTAGATAATGCTTTGGTCTTGGCTCAGCATGAAACCGTTGACTTTCATTTGCTAGGCGGTCAGTTTCATCGTAAAAATCGTTTCTATTATGCTTTAAATGAAGCGGAATTGTTGAAAGATATTCATTTTGATGTGGCTATTATTGGTGCTGCCGGTCTTAAAGGAGGACAGGTTTCTTTTGAAGATGAGGCTGATACTTATTTAAAGAAACTAGTGCTAAAAAATGCTAAGATTAAAGTGCTGTTGGCTGAACAAGACAAGTTTGATAAGCAGTCTAATTATGTCTTGGCTGATATTAATGCCTTTGATTATTTTATTACAGATAAGAAACCCAGTAAGAGGATACAGGCAAGCTTGTCTGATAGTATCGAAATTATTTTTTAAAGGAGTTTGTTATGGCAAAGACAATTAAACTGGTTTTGAGTGATATTGATGGTACGATTTTAGATAATAACCATCAGGTAGACTCCCATTTGCGTGATACGATTACTGAGTTAAAAAAAGAATCTATTCCATTTGTTTTGGCTTCGGCTCGGTCGCCTCAAGGGATGTTTCCTATTGCGCAAGAACTTGATTTAGGAGCCAATCCCATCGCTTGTTACAATGGAGCTCTGATTGTTGAGGGAAATAAAGAACATTATCACACCTTAATTGAACACGGTCTCAGTAAAGCTGATGTTAAAAAAATAGTAGCTTTAATCAAGAAGCAGTTTCCGCATATTTCTATTAATTTTTATTCTGGTGGTGACTGGATTGTTGAAGAGATGGATCAATGGGTGCAGATTGAGGCTGATATTACTAAAGAGAGTCCTGATATTAGGAATTTAGATACCCTGCTAACAGATGACTCTATTCCTATTCACAAACTTCTCTTAATTGCCAATGCACAGGCTATTCAAGAATTCTTTACTTACCTTAAACAAGTGAATTTTGAGGATGCTTCTTTTTACCTTTCGAAAGACAATTATTTAGAAGTCACTTCCCGGTCCGTATCAAAGGAAAATGCCCTGCTTGAAATTGCAAAATATTATGATATTTCCTTATCCCAAACGATGACTATCGGGGATAATTACAATGATATTCCTATGCTGAAATTAGCAGGTTTGGGGGTGGCTATGGCCAATGCACCGCAGGCTGTTAAGAATGAAGCAGATATTGAAACGGTATCGAACAATGACAACGGTGTTTCCAAGGTAATTGAAGATCATGTTTTAATTTAAAACAGAAATCAAGTGGTTTTTGCTGCTTGATTTTTTGCTATAATAGGAGCTATAAGAAAGGAGCTTCTATGTCTTTTGAATCTGACTTTTTTAAGAAAAAACGCGTTCGTTTTGAGAC
This sequence comes from Streptococcus troglodytae, assembly GCF_002355215.1. Classification (NCBI taxonomy): domain Bacteria; kingdom Bacillati; phylum Bacillota; class Bacilli; order Lactobacillales; family Streptococcaceae; genus Streptococcus; species Streptococcus troglodytae. The sequence continues at coordinate 1,620,969 of NZ_AP014612.1, read as the reverse complement.
CTTACTAGCCTTTGGTTTTGTTAAAATGGGGCAGGACTATATCTATAAGGAAAGTTTTATGGCAGGTGATTTTGAAGCTCAAGTTAAGATTTCTGAGTCTGGACAGGTGTCTGGTCGAGTACTGGATAGGGATACAGATGATGATTATCTTGCTTTGCGTGTCGAAAGACAAGTGGGAACTTTTGTTGGTCAGGTTCGACAAGCTTATACAGAAATTTTAAGTCGAATTGCAGAGGCTTGTTTTATCGATTGGCCATTTGTCAAAAATCAAACCAACCGTTTGGCCCAATATATTGCAGATAAATATGACGATGTTTATGATCACCCTTTTAGCAAATATCCAACTATTTCTTCCTATCGTCATCCGGTTAATCATAAGTGGTATGCACTGATTATGGCTATCGCGCGTGGTAAGTTGGACTTAGGAAAGGAAGAGTGGGAGAAAAAAGAATTGGAACAGCAGGTAGAAATCATCAATCTCAAAGTAAATCCTGCTGATATGACTAAATTACTCAGCATTTCTGGTATTTATCCTTCTTATCATATGAACAAGAAATCTTGGATTTCTCTTGTTTTAGATGAGCAGGTTCCTGATAATTTTCTTTTTTCTTTGGTGGACAATAGCAGAGCTCTGACTGCTGGAAGAGCTTTAGGAAATCCTGATGGGCCTGATTACTGGATTATTCCAGCTAATCTTAAATATTATGACATTGATGCCGAATTTGCAGACCACCAAATAGTTGATTGGTCTCAAAAAGCCAGCATTAAAACAGGTGATTATCTCTTTATTTACATTACAGCACCGACACGTGCCCTGCGCTATGCTTGTCGGGTAGTAGAAGCAGGTACAAAAGGATGGCATTCAGATAGAAAAAAGATGAGTCTAGAATTATTGAAAAAATATGAGGATGAGACATTTTCCCATCGAGCGTCTCAAAAAATATGGTGTCACCAATATTCGCGGTCCACGTCGCATGACTAAGGAACTCATTAATCAAATAAAGAAAAATTTATAAAAGCTTACAAAAATAGAAGTCTAGTATTGTTTACTCAGACTTCTATTAGAATACATTTTTATTTACAGACAGTTAAGGTTCTGTTAAAGAATGTCGTTTTCCTGCGGCTCTAGCCTCAGATTCTTTCATTTCAATAATGTTATTCCTATTGGTATTCCAAGGCATATGCTCTGTGCTGTACCAATAAACAGGTGATTTTCCGCCGCCGGTAACATAAACAGTCCGATCTTCTTGAGAAGATGCTGCACTTTCAGTCGTTTGCGCTTCTTTGGCAGCAATAGCATTTTCGACAAGATTAATTCTATTGATTAAATTCGCTTTAGTTCCTTCATCTGTAACGAGGTCAGTTTCATTTTTAGCATCTGCTATATTATCTCTGGATTGATGATCTTCTAAATACTTAACAGCTGTTTGTGCTTCTTTAATCGTAATCGCTTGCTTAACTAAATTAACCCGATGCTGAAGTTTTTCTTTTTTATTTGCATCTGATACCGTGTCAACTTTTTGCTGAGCCTTTGTTAAATTTTGTCTAGTCTGGTGATCTTCTAAGTTCTTAACAGCTTTTTCTGCTTTGTTAGTATCTGTAGTTGCTGCAGAAGCTACTGTGAGATTGAAAAGATGATTATCAGAATAAGATAATTGCGAATGCTGGCAACCTAAAGTTACAATAACTGCAATAATTAGCAATATTAATTTGTTCTTTTTCATGTTCCGATTAGAACCTCCTAAAAATAGATGTCATTATTATAACATAAATGTAAAGATATTGTAAATATCCCAAAAATTCTATTTACCATTAAAGAACAAGTCTATACCGTTATCTTTATGGACAATAAGCGGCGGCAGGAACTTCATCCCATCTAGGGAGCCGTCTTTAATAGCTTCAATCAAGAGCATATTGGCTTCCTTATTGGCCTTAGGGTAGACAAACTGAACTCGCTTTGGAGCCAGCTTGTACGTTTTCATTGTATCAAGGATTTCTAAAAAACGTTCTGGCCCATGCCCATATTAGCCAGCCGTTCTTGGAGTTCAATTTATAGGATATTAGCTTTAGTCTGAGTGGAGGCAAAGAGGCCGACTGTGCCGTTGCCGCTGCAGAGCTCAACAATCAGTCCTTTAGATGGAAACTTGGGAAAACGCGACAGTAAGACACTATCGACAGAGTAGCTGAAAACTTCCTTATTTGGATAATTTTTACATCGGTAGAAAAGAGCTGGTCAATGCGCTTTCCCTTAATCAGATTTTTCTTCGTCATGGAAATTATTATAGCATGATTAGATAGTGAAGAGAAGGTGAAGAAAAAGATAATAATTATCAGAAATTTTAGATTTTTTTCAAAAGGTTGCTATTCACATTAAATATTTCAAATCTCCTTGCATAAGCAAATTTTAAGCATTATAATGACCGCATAATTTTAAAAGAAGGAGAACCTTATGAACACGTTAACTTTAGATTCAATGGCTATGATATACAGATTGATTTAAAGGAGTTATTATGAAAAATCCCAGTAATGCTATCGTGATGTGTGGTTTGTATGCGAGTACTATAGTTATTATATTTTTTCTACGCAAAACAATAACAAATGAGAAGATAAAAATTTTTATTTCCCTTATTGGGCTAGTTTTCACCTTGTATATGTTGTTAAGGTATGGTAAAGATGCTCGTATAATGCTACAATACTTATTCACAAAAAAATAATTTTAATAGGGCTTAATTAGTACAATTGAAGAGATTTATAATAAATACACTAACATTAGATTCAATGGCATTTGACAATTTTGAAATTGCTAACAATGAATATCTTGCTACTACCGAAGGAGAAGGTTTAGGTTCGGCTCTCTGGGGTGGGACTGTTGAAGGACTTGATAAAGACTTTACTTGGGGAGCAGCAGGCGCCGAAATAGGTGGTGCGATTGGAGGAACTGTAGGCCTTGCACCATCAATACCTACTGGTGGTCTAAGTGTTGGAGCATGTGCAACTATTGGTGGAGGAATTGGTGCAGTGACAGGAGTTACTCTTGGTACAACTGTTGGCTTTATTGATGGATTTATCAAAAATTACTAGTATATTTTAAGGAGTTATGCTGAGCGGAATAGTTGAAGGAATGGTAGTAGGGACTGCCTGTGCGATCTCTGGTTCACAGCTTTAATTATTATTATGAAAAATTTTTTAAAAGGAAATTTTTTGATCCATTTAATCATTTTATTAGTCCTTGTTGCTGTTTGTTCACCAAACAAGCCTTTTCCTTTTGGTCAATCTGTGTTTATCTTACTGGCTTTAACGGTTTTAAGTATAATAATCATTTATTCACTCAAGTTTTTAACTTTTAGAAAAAAGTAGTCCATACTTAAATTTCCCCGTCTCCATCTTGGTGTCTGGGTCTTTTTGATAATGAGTCAAGACTGTTAGGGGTGGAGCGTTTGGATGTGATGTGACAGTGTGTACTTTTGCAGCAGCTGCCTTAGCAATAGGAGTTATTGCTATCAATGTGGGGCTTGCGGCAGGATATTGCTATAATAATAATGATGTCTTCGGAGACCAAAAATAGTAAGGGGAAATCGTTTTTAATTTATTGCAAGTGATGACGTTTAGCGGTATAATTAAGTCGTTCATTTGGATATCTCCTGTTCGTTTGATCACTAACAGCATAGTCCAATGGACTTTTTTGTGAACTACAAAATAAACTAGCACCACGGGTTAAAAATAATGTATTGAATTGAGGTTAGTTAATTCATGTCACAAACAACTAAAAAAGCTTTAGAGGACTCTCTCAAACATTTGTTGTTACAAAAGCCCTTGCCTAAGATTACAATTCGGGACATAACAGATGATTGCGGCATTAGCCGCATGACTTTTTATTATCATTTTAAGGATATTTATGACTTGATTGAATGGGTTTGTATTGAGAATGCTAGCCAAGCTTTAGGAGAGAATAAAGATTATGAGACATGGGAGGAAGGCTTGTTGCGAATTTTTAATGCCGTGATAGCCAATAAACCCTTTATCATGAATGTCTATCATTCAGTTAGCAGGGAGCAGATTGAAACTTACCTTTATACTTTAACCTATGATTTAATGATCAATGTTGTTAATGAAAAAGCTAAGGGACTGAAAGTCAATGATGAAGAAAAGGATTTTATTGCGGACTTTTATAAATTTGCTCTTGTCGGTTTGATGTTGGATTGGATTAGAAAGGATATGAAAGAAGATCCTCGTATCATCGTGAAACACTTGGATTCTTTAGTGCATGGCAATATTGTAACAGCGCTTCATCACTATGATAAGACTAATGACCAATAATGAAAAATATTTGAACAAAAAGCTAGTTTTGATAAATTTTTAATCAACTTGCTTTTTTGTTTATTGTTTTTGAGATGAAGGTTTTCTACAATAAAGGTAAGTTTTATGGAGGTATCAGAATGTATTATTCAAGTGGAAATTATGAAGCTTTTGCTCGCCCTAGAAAACCTGCAGGTGTTGAACACAAATCGGCTTATATTATTGGTTCTGGTTTGGCCGCTCTGTCTGCTGCCTGTTTTCTAGTTCGCGATGGACAAATGCCCGGTAAACAAGTGCATATTTTGGAAAAAGATTCCATTCCTGGCGGTGCTTGTGATGGTTATCAATACAGTGATATTGGTTATGTGATGCGTGGCGGTCGTGAGATGGACAATCATTTTGAATGTATGTGGGACTTATTTCGTTCAATTCCGTCTATTGAAACGGAAGGCGTAAGTGTTCTTGATGAATATTACTGGCTCAATAAAGCAGACCCCAACTATTCACTTTGCCGTGCAACGAAAAAGCAAGGACAAGATGCCCATACTGATAAAAGATTTACCTTGTCCGATAAAGGGGCCAAAGAGATTATGCATTTATTCTTCACACCAGATGAAGACTTATATAATAAACGTATTAACGAAGTTTTTGATGGTGAAGTCTTTGATTCTAATTTCTGGCTTTATTGGCGGACGATGTTTGCTTTTGAAAATTGGCATTCTGCCCTAGAAATGAAACTTTATCTGAAGCGCTTCATTCATCATATTAGCGGCTTGCCTGATTTTACGGCTTTACGCTTCACAAAGTACAATCAATACGAATCGATGATTTTGCCAATGATCAAATATCTTGAGTCATTTGGGGTTGTATTTCACTACAATACTAAGGTGGTTAATATTACATTTGATATTCAAAAAGATAAAAAAGCAGCTAAAAGTATCGCAGTGATTCGTGATGGCCAAGGCGAAAAAATTGACTTGACAGAAAATGATCTAGTTTTTATTACAAATGGCGGCTGTGTAGAAAATTCAAGCTATGGCAGTCAGGATAAAGCGGCAGTCTTTAATTGTGAGATTCGTGAAGGCGGTGGCTGGGATATGTGGCGTCAAATTGCTAAGCAAGCCCCTTCTTTTGGGCATCCTGATAAATTCTGCTACGATCCTGAGCGGACAAATTGGATGAGCGCAACCGTGACAACTTTGGATGATAAGATTCCGCCGTACATTCAGGAAATTTGTAAACGGAATCCATTCTCAGGAAAGATCGTGACAGGCGGTATTGTCACTGTTCGTGATTCTAACTGGTTAATGAGCTGGACCATCAATCGTCAGCCGCAATTCCGTAACCAACCTAAAGATCAGCTGGTTGTTTGGGTTTATGCGCTCTTTTCTGATAAAGAAGGAGATTATATTAAAAAACCAATGAGGGATTGTACGGGAAAAGAAATATGCGCAGAATGGCTCTATCATTTAGGTGTTCCTCTATCAGAAATTGATGAAATGGCTAAAAAAAGTGCTAAGACTGTTCCTTGTATGATGCCCTATATTACAGCTTTCTTTATGCCAAGAGAAAAGGGAGATCGTCCAGATGTAGTTCCACAAGGTGCTGTTAATTTTGCCTTTTTAGGACAATTTGCAGAAACGCAAAGAGATACAATTTTTACAACGGAATATTCTATTCGGACAGGGATGGAAGCTGTTTATACTTTGTTGAATGTGGATCGCGGTGTTCCAGAAGTTTGGGGAAGCACTTATGATATCCGTGATCTTTTGCATGCAGCAGTTGCCCTTCGTGATGGCAAAAAGATTACAGATATGAAATTGAGTTTATCTGAAAAGATTGCACTAAAAGAATTATTGAAAAAGACTAAGGGGACAGATCTTGAAAAATTACTGAAAGATTATCATCTTGTTTAAGTTGGACTTATGTTTAGTACAAAAACATTTTATGATCAATGGAGATTAGGATTATTGTATTCTAATCTCTTTTGTTATCATAAAGGTTTAGTTATAATAATTTATACTGATTTAAAATCAAAGTACAATCTAGTTTGCCTTGCATTATACTTTGCTCAAGTGAGAACAGACAGCGACCTCCTAGGAAATTTCATAACTGGATATTAAGTCTGCCGATCTCAATATCTCCAACTTATATAAGTTTTGATCACGGCACAACGTATTTAGTTAGTAAGGGGAGTATTTTACAAGCGATTGCATTTTAAATGTTGTTGAGTCTTAAACTAAACCGAATCGAACAATTAATTCGATGGACCGAGAGTGGTTGGCTGATACTGATAGACTCTTAATACTGTTACTTAGAATGGTAAAAAGAAATAATGACAGGACTATTAAACATGCTGAATGTATGAAAGTCCTTATTATAAGCTGCTTTTAATCTGATGGCAAACTCTTTTGGTTTTTTAATAGTTACTTAATTATTTGCCAGTACGAAATTGTTATACTTTTTGATATAATGGAAAGTATGAGAATTATTTCCGGTAATTATGGCGGCCGTCCTTTAAAAACCTTGGAAGGTAAGATAACCCGTCCGACATCAGACAAGGTTAGAGGTGCTGTTTTTAATATGATTGGTCCTTACTTTAATGGCGGTCGTGTCTTGGACCTTTTTGCAGGCAGTGGGGGTCTTTCTATTGAAGCGATTTCAAGAGGGATGACTGAGGCAGTCTTGGTGGAAAAGAATCGCAGAGCTCAAGCTGTTATTGAAGCTAATATCAGGATGACTAAAGAAGGAAATAAATTCCGACTGTTAAAAATGGATGCAGCGCGTGCTCTGACAAATTTAAATCAACAGTTTGACTTGATTTTCTTAGATCCACCATACGCAAAAGAAGTAATTGTGAAAAACATTAAGGAACTCTGTCAGCGAAAGCTTCTGTCTGAGGAAGTTATGGTTGTCTGTGAAACGGATAAAGCGGTTGAGCTGCCAGAAGAAGTTGCAGAATTAAGCATTTGGAAACAAAAAATTTATGGGATTTCTAAGGTAACGGTTTATGTCAGATAGAATTGGACTCTTTGCAGGTTCTTTTGATCCTGTGACAAATGGACATGTGGATATTATTCGTCGTGCTAGCGGACTTTTTGATAAGCTTTATGTTGGGCTTTTTTATAATAAAGATAAGACGGGCTTGTTTGAACCTGCTAGGCGGCAAATTATGCTAAAAGAGGCACTGGGTGATTTAAAAAATGTTGAAGTCGTTGCAGCTCGAGATAGTTTAGCAGTTGATATTGCCAGACAGCATCAGGTTACACATTTAGTTAGAGGGCTAAGAAATGCGCAAGATTTGGAGTATGAAGCTAATCTCGCCTTTTTCAATAGTCAATTAGCTCAAGAAATTGAAACTGTTTTTTTATTAACAGCTTTAGACTATCGTTATTTCAGTTCTAGTCGGATACGCGAGCTTATTCATTTTGGGGCAGACATTAGTCCTTATGTTCCGCAGGGAGTTGTAAAAGAAGTGGAGAAAAAATGTGAAAACAAACAAAAATTTAAATGGTGGCTAATCAGCGGTATCAGTCTTATTTTGCTTTTAATGGTACTCTTTTTTCCTCTTCCTTACTATTTAGAAATGCCCGGCGGAGCTTATGATATTCGTTCTGTTGTGACAGTTAATCATAAAAAAGATAAAGAGAAGGGGTCTTATAATTTTGTAGCTGTCTCTCTTAGTAAGGCAACCCCTATAAAAGTCCTCTATGCTTGGCTGACCCCTTTTACAGAAATTACCAGTGCCAAGGAAACAACTGGTGGTGTTAGTGATGCGGATTATATGCGGATTAATCAGTTCTATATGGAGACCTCACAAAATGGAGCTATCTATGAAGCTCTTACTTTAGCTCATAAAAAGGCAAACTTTAATTATATGGGTGTTTATGTTTTGCAGGTTAGTAAGAATTCAACTTTCAAGGGTGTTTTAAATATTGCTGACACTGTAACAGGTGTTAATGACAAGACCTTTCATAGTTCGAAAGAATTGATTAAATATGTGTCTGGATTGAAATTAAGCAGCAAGGTCAGTGTTCAATATACTTCTGAAAATAAGAAGAAAACTGCTAAGGGCAAGGTCATTAAATTATCAAATGGCAAAAATGGTATTGGCATTGGCTTGGTTGATCATACCAAGGTCACTTCTGATGATAAAATCGAATTTAGCACAAATGGTATTGGAGGGCCAAGTGCCGGTCTCATGTTTACCCTTGATATTTACGATCAACTAGTGAAAGAGGACTTATGTAAGGGTCGTATTATTGCAGGTACTGGCACTATTGGAGAAGATGGGACTGTCGGGGATATTGGCGGTGCTGATATGAAAGTGGCCGCAGCAGATAGGATTAATGCAGATATCTTTTTTGTTCCCAACAATCCTGTGAGTAAGGCAACTTTGAAAAAAATCCCAAAGCTGTCACTAATTATCAAGAAGCTAAACAGGCTGCTAAAAAATTAGGGACTAAGATGAAGATTGTTCCTGTTAAAAATGTGCAGGAGGCTATTGATTACCTAAGAAAGCATTAATAAAAAGGTTCTAGAATTTCTAGGACTTTGAACTGCACCCCAAAAGTTAGACAGAAAAAATCTAACTTTTGGGGTGCAGTTCAATTTTGTTTTCTCTTTTAATATCAGAGCTGAAAATGTTAAAATAAAAGAATGAAAGAAAGTCTGCGTATTTTACACATCAATGATTTACATTCTCACTTTGAAGCTTATCCCAAGATTAAGCGTTTTTTTGCTGAGCATTCAAAAACACAAAGGGAAGTGTTAAGATTTGATATTGGTGACAATGTAGATAAAAGCCATCCTTTGACCGATGTGAGTGCTGGTAGGGTAAATGTTGATTTGATGAACGATCTAGGAATTGATTTTGCAACAATTGGCAATAATGAAGGCATTGGCTTAGCAAAGGCTGAAATTAATCAGCTTTATGATAAAGCTGATTTCCAAGTCATCTTAGGAAATTTGAAAGATAAAAAAGGGCGTCCTGCTTGGGCTCAGTCCTATGTCATTTATGAAACTAAGGCTGGGACAAAACTGGCACTTTTGGCCTACACTTTTCCTTACTATTGGACTTATGCGCCTAATGGTTGGCAAGCTCTTGATGCGATTTCCAGTCTTAAAAAGGATTTGGGAAATCCAGAGGTAGCGGCAGCAGATTTTCGTATTTTACTTAGCCATTTAGGCATTCGTTTAGATGAAAAAATAGCGCGCCAAATTCCCGAAATTGATTTGATTATTGGAGCTCATACCCACCATGTCTTTGAAGAAGGTGAGGTTATCAATGGGACTTATCTAGCAGCGGCAGGGCGTTACGGAGATCATGTGGGACAAATTGATTTGGATTTCGAAGATCATAGCTTGACGGATATCGCTATTGAAGCTGTGCCAACCAGTGATCTTGATTCGGAAAAAGAAGATGCGGCTTTTGTTGCTCGTCTTTTTGAAGAAGGCGAAAAGTTGTTAGCAGAGAATTTGATCTGCAAATTATCTCGCAAACCAAGTCTGAAAGAGTGTGCAGATTTAGTGATGGAGGCAATGAAGAAGTCAGCTGCCGCAGACTTGGCTATTATAAACACAGGATTGATTGTTGAGCCTTTTTCGCAAACTATTAGTAAGGCAGAACTTCACAAATCCTTGCCACATCAAATGCGTTTGGTCAAATTCCAAGTGACACGAGATGAGCTCTTAGAAATCTGTCAAGATATCTTTTCGCAAGCTGATTTATTAGCCAATCAGCAGATTCGTGGTATGGGTTTTCGCGGCAAACAATTTGGCAAAGCAGTAACGAGTGGATTTACTTACAAAAATGGAAAAATAGTGTATAATAATAAGGCTATTGGCAGAAAAGATAAAATAAGTCTTGTTTTAGTGGATCAATATTATTTTGCTCCTTATTTTAATAGTCTAACGTCAAGAAAGGGGCAATTACTGTTTCCTGATTTGCTGAGACAGACAGTAGAAAAATACCTGAGAGGAGCTCTATGAGAAAAGACATTACTCCTGAAATGTATAATTACAATAAGTTTCCCGGTCCTCAATTTGTAACCTTTGATAACCATGTTAAGAGCGATGATATTGATTTGCTTCTTTTGGAAAATGTCAAAAATGCTTTTGATGTGACTGTTTTTACCCAACGCTTTTCAGACATCTTGCTCAAATACGATTATATTGTTGGTGATTGGGGCAATGAACAACTGCGTTTGAAGGGCTTCTATAAAGAGGAAATGCAAGGGAAAACTAAAACTCCTTACATTGGTTATTTGGATGATTATCTAAAAGAATATTGCAATTTTGGCTGTGCCTATTTTGTTTTGGAAAATCCTAATCCTAAAGAAATCAAAAGTGAAGAAGATAACTCTCAAAGACGTAAACGGCGCGATAATCGTAGAAAAAAACGTTTTAATAAAAATAATGCTAAAATGAATCTTCAAGAGAAACTTCGTCGCGAAAAGATAAAAGAGCGTCAGGCTATGCGAGAGATTCAGGATGCTAAGAATAATTTTGTGATAAGAAAAAAGGAAGTTAAATGAAACCATCTATTTATAGCTTAACCCGCAATGATTTAATTGCTTGGACGATTGAACACGGTGAAAAAAAGTTCCGAGCTACTCAAATTTGGGATTGGCTTTACCGTAAACGTGTTCAGTCTTTTGAGGAAATGACTAATCTTTCAAAAGATTTAATTGCTCTTTTAAATGAAAATTTCCTTGTCAATCCGCTCAAACAGCGTATCGTTCAAGAGTCAGCAGATGGAACAGTCAAGTATTTATTCGAGCTGCCAGACGGTATGTTAATTGAGACGGTGTTGATGCGTCAGCATTATGGTCTTTCTGTCTGTGTGACGACACAGGTAGGCTGTAATATTGGCTGTACTTTTTGCGCCAGTGGTTTGATCAAAAAACAACGCGATCTTAATAATGGCGAAATTACAGCGCAGATTATGTTGGTGCAAAAATATTTTGATGAACGCGGTCAGGGTGAACGTATCAGTCATGTTGTGGTGATGGGAATTGGTGAACCTTTTGATAATTATGACAATGTGCTCAAATTCCTGCGCACAATCAATGATGATAATGGACTGGCAATTGGTGCTCGCCATATTACAGTGTCAACTTCAGGCTTGGCTCATAAAATTCGTGCTTTTGCCAACGAAGGGGTTCAAGTTAATTTGGCTGTCTCACTTCACGCGCCTAACAATGAATTGCGCTCCAGCATTATGCGTATCAATCGTTCCTTTCCTTTGGAAAAACTATTTGCAGCCATTGAATATTATATTGAAACGACCAACCGTCGTGTGACTTTTGAGTATATTATGCTCAATGGTGTTAATGATAACCCTGAAAATGCTCAGGAATTGGCAGATTTGACTAAGAACATCCGCAAACTTTCCTATGTTAATTTAATTCCTTACAATCCTGTCACGGAACACGACCAGTACAGTCGTAGCCCCAAAGAGCGTGTCAATGCTTTTTACGATGTTCTTAAGAAAAATGGTGTTAACTGTGTGGTGCGTCAGGAACATGGAACCGATATTGATGCAGCCTGTGGACAGCTGCGTTCTAATACTATGAAACGCGATCGTGAGAAAGCGACTGCTGGAACAGCTCAGTAATGACTGCTTTTTTTGATGAAACAGCTGAGTTAAAACCAATTGGTCGCAAGCTATCTTGGCTTTTGCTGGTTTTATATTTTATCGCTATTTGCTATATGTGTTTTTGTCCTCAGCATGCAATAAAGGGTGTTCAAACCCCGAACATTCAGCATTTTGGTCGGCTTGTTGTACTGCTTGTCCCTTTCAATTCACTATTTAGTCTAGGGCACTTGTCCAGTCCTTTGAAACTTATCTGGGTGTTTGGTCAAAATGTTGTTAATATCTTTTTGCTCTTTCCCTTGGTTTTGCAAGTTCTGTTACTTTTTCCAAACTTAAGAACTAAGAAAAAATCTTGTTATTTAGTTTTTGCCTAAGTCTAAGTATTGAATGCACGCAACTGCTTCTTGATTTCTTTTTCGATGCTAATCGTGTTTTTGAAATTGATGATTTATGGACCAATAGTTTGGGTGGTTTACTGGCTTTTTATTGTTATCTTTTTATTCAAAAGAAAATAAGGAAAGTTTATCAGCAGAACTGATAGAGTGGTGGGATTTGTCTTGCCGCTTTTTGTATGAAATGTTTTTGCCGATTCAGAAAGTTCATTTTATTTGACTTAGAGTTGACTTCAAGATATACAATAGAAATGATGTAAAAAAAGATTTCCCTCAGATCAGAGATAAGAGGGAGTTTTTCTTGTCAAAATGAAAGAAAGGACAATAATGTCTGTTATAAAAAATTTATGGTGGTTTTTCAGACTTGAAAAGCGCCGCTATTTAATTGGAATATTAGCACTGAGTTTGGTCAGTATACTTAATCTGATTCCGCCCAAAGTGATGGGACATGTTATTGATCATATCACTAATAAAAATTTAAGCAAAGAGATGCTTCTATGGGATTTGTTTTACTTGCTTTTATCCGCTTTTGCCATGTATGGCTTGCGTTATGTTTGGCGGATCTATATTTTAGGAACATCTTATCGTTTGGGACAAATTATGCGCTCTCGTCTTTTTGAGCATTTTACCAAAATGTCACCTTCTTTTTATCAGAAGTACCGCACAGGAGATTTGATGGCACATGCCACCAATGATATTAATTCCTTGACTAGGTTAGCAGGTGGTGGTGTCATGTCAGCAGTTGATGCTTCTATTACTGCTTTGGTGACCTTAATGACTATGTTTTTCAGCATTTCATGGCAGATGACCTTGGTGGCTGTCATTCCTCTGCCTTTGATGGCTTTAGCAACCAGTCGTTTAGGACGTAAAACACATGAAAGCTTCAAACGTTCACAAGCTGCCTTTTCAGAACTTAACAATAAGGTTCAAGAAAGCGTTTCAGGCATCAAGGTGACAAAATCATTTGGTTATCAAACCAATGAATTAGCTTCCTTTCAAGCAACAAATGACATGACTTTTGCTAAAAATATGATAACCATGAAGTACGATAGCCTATTTGATCCTCTGGTTCTTTTGTTTGTGGGAGCCTCCTATGCTTTGACGCTTCTTGTTGGTGCTTTTTTTGTTAAAAATGGTCAGGTAACTGTCGGAAGTCTGGTTACTTTTGTGACTTACTTGGATATGCTGGTTTGGCCTTTAATGGCGATTGGTTTTTTGTTTAATATTGTTCAGCGTGGTGCGGTTTCTTATGAACGCATTATGGATTTGTTGTCGCAAAAATCAGATATTACAGATCCTAAGCATCCCTTAACAAAGATTGAAAATGGTTCTTTAGAATATGATATTGACCGCTTTGCTTATGAAAAGGAAGCAACACTTAAAGATGTTCATTTTACCTTGGAAAAAGGTCAGACACTAGGTATTGTTGGTCAGACAGGTTCAGGAAAAACCAGTCTTCTCAAACTTCTTTTGCGAGAATACGATGTTAATCAAGGTACAATCAAGTTAAATGGACATGATATTCGTCAGTATCGTTTGGCTGATTTGCGCAGTTTAATTGGTTATGTTCCACAGGATCAAATCCTTTTTGCCATGTCTATTTTAGATAATATTCGTTTTGGCGATCCTAATTTAACTTTTGCAGCAGTTGAAGGTGCCACTAAGTTATCTCAAGTTTACGATGATATTGTAGCCATGCCGCAAGGGTTTGACACGATTATTGGTGAAAAAGGCGTCTCCTTGTCTGGTGGTCAAAAACAAAGAATTGCCATGAGCCGTGCCATGATTCTAAATCCTGATATCCTTATCTTAGATGATTCCCTGTCAGCAGTTGATGCTAAAACTGAACATGCTATCATTGAAAATCTTAAAAAAACACGGCAGGGCAAGACAACTCTGATTACTGCCCATCGCTTAAGTGCTGTTGTGCATGCTGATTTGATTTTAGTTATGCAAGATGGGCGCATTCAAGAACGCGGCCGCCATGATGAGCTCATTCGAGCGGGTGGTTGGTATGCTAAAACTTATGAATCTCAACAATTAGAAATGAAAGGAGACATGGATGAAGAATAATGAACACCAAGGACGTGTTTTTTGGCGTCTGATGTCTTATCTTAAACCCTATAAATGGTTGACCTTCTTCGCATTGCTTCTCCTTTTGCTGACAACAGTGATTAAAAGTTTTGTTCCTTTAGTGGCCTCTTATTTTATTGATCATTTTTTGACTCATTTTAATCAGACAGCAGCCTTGCTTTTGCTGGGTTACTATCTGCTCTATGTTTTGCAGACGATTTTACAATATTTTGGCAATCTTCTTTTTGCGCGTGTTTCTTTTAGTGTTGTTCGCGATATTCGTAGGGATGCCTTTGCTAATATGGAAAGATTGGGAATGGCTTATTTCGATAAAACGCCAGCAGGTGCCATCGTATCACGTTTAACCAACGATACCGAAAGCATTAGTGACATGTTTTCAGGTATCTTATCCAGTTTTATTTCAGCTATTTTTATTTTTAGTGTCACCCTTTATACCATGTTAATGCTGAATTATCGCCTAACCTTTCTTGTCATGCTTTTTTTGCCCTTTATTTTTATTTTGGTCAATCTCTATCGGAAAAAGTCTGTTAAGGTTATTGCCAAAACGAGGAGTTTATTAAGTGATATCAATACCAATTTATCTGAAAGTATTGGAGGTATCAATATTATTCAAGCTTTTGGGCAAGAAGAGCGTTTAAAAGCAGAATTTGAGGCAATTAATGAAGAACATTTTCATTATGCCAATCGCTCTATGGCTTTGGACAGCCTTTTCCTACGTCCTGCTATGTCACTCTTGAAGCTCTTGGCTTATGCTCTTTTAATGGCTTATTTTGGTTTTAATTGGCAGACTATTGGTATTTCAGCTGGGATGATGTATGCTTTTATTCAATATGTTAATCGTCTTTTTGATCCTTTAATTGAAGTGACTCAGAATTTCTCGACCTTGCAGACCTCAATGGTGTCAGCAGGACGTGTTTTTGATCTGATAGATGAAAGAGGCTATGAACCTCATCAAGATGATAGTGATATTAGCATTTCAGCTGGAAATATTGAATTTAAGGATGTCTCTTTCTCATATGATGGACAGCATCAAATTTTAGATCATATTTCTTTTAAAGTCAATCAGGGCCAAACGATTGCTTTTGTTGGACCAACAGGATCGGGAAAGTCTTCCATTATTAATGTTTTCATGCGTTTTTATGAGTTTCAAGAAGGTCAAGTTACCATTGATGGTCATGATATTCGTCACTATAGTCAGGAAGAATTAAGAAAAAATATCGGTTTGGTTTTACAAGAGCCTTTCCTTTATCACGGGACAATCAAGTCTAATATTAAAATGTATCAGGATTTGACAGATGCGGATATTGAAGCTGCCGCAAAATTTGTGGATGCCGATCCCTTTATTCAAAGATTGCCTCATCGGTACGATGAACCTGTCAGTGAGCGAGGATCAAGTTTTTCAACTGGACAGCGGCAGCTTTTAGCTTTTGCCAGAACAGTGGCAAGTTCCCCTAAAATATTGATTTTGGATGAAGCGACAGCTAATATTGACTCAGAAACAGAGCAACTGGTGCAAAATTCTTTGGCTAAAATGCGTCAAGGACGGACAACCATTGCGATTGCTCACCGTTTGTCAACTATTCAAGATGCCAATTGCATCTATGTTCTTGATAAAGGTAAAATGATTGAGTCGGGAACTCATGAGGAGCTCCTAGCGAAAAAAGGAACCTACCATAAAATGTATCAACTCCAAGCAGGTATGATGGATTGAATAAGTTTTAACTAATAAAAAGGTTGGATAAGTGTACGTATATCTTATCCAACTTTTTTGTAAATCCTTAGTCTTTATTAACAGCGACCTGCATTCTAATAAATATTTCTCTTTTGTTGTGATTTAAATTAGGATGTTCATAAATGACCTCACAAATGTAATCTCCCTTAATTTGATAACCCTTATCAACAATCATTTGGTAGAAATTGTCTAATTTTTCAATCTCCTCTTGAAAAGAGGAACAGTAAATTGAAGCATAAAGAGCAGAAGGATAGGTTTTTATTTTAAAATTTTCCACAATATCATTAGAGAACATAAACATTTGATAAGACAACCAATTTTTATTTTTGAAGTCTTCTTCCTTAATAATAGAACCAACACGAGAAAAAATTGAATAGGAGAGATTATTTTTTCTCAAAGCCCGTTTAAATTCTCTTAGGTTAAATTCATAAGCCTCATCAGTCATTTGGTAAATATTTTCTTTCATTTCATAAACAATCATTCGTCTAGCTGGTAAAGTCAAAATTTCCAAACTTTGGTTATGCTTTTTATAATCATACATAAAGGCACCTGCTTGATAGGTATTGATTTCTGCTAAGCGCTCTTCCAAACGTTGCTTTTCAAATAAAAGACACTGGCGTCGTTCATTAATGTAATGGTTGAGTTCAGTCAAATTTTCATGTTTAGAAAGTATTCCTTTAATTTCCTCCAGAGAAAAGTCAAGTTGTCTTAAATATTGGATTTCATCTACTATCTGGGATTGATTGATATGATAATAACGATAGTTCGTTTTTTGATCAATACGATAGGGCTTTAAAAGACCAATTTTATCATAATAACGCAGCGTTTGAATAGGGATATTATTAATGTAGGAAAAATCTCCAATTTTTAAAATAAGCTCCATACCATTTCTCCTTGACTCTATAGTTACTATAGATATTATAATATATTTGTGAAATAAATATAGTTGTTTAGTTTATCTTTTATGGTGTTATTAATCTCCTTGTTTAACTCAAGTTATTCTGCAGTTCATTGCTGATAATGATATTTTGGGAATTTTAAATTTCAAAGATATTAATTAATGCAGCTATTAGAGAAAATTCCATAGGATCTCTTCTTGTTTAACGAAGGAATTTATTTGCCATTAAATTTGCATCTGCCTAATACTAAAAGACTATAGTAATAAAAGGAGAAACGTCTCATGAGAAATGCAAAAATTCGTGCTGTCCAATACGGCTGTGGTAAAATGTCAAAGGTCATCCTTAATTATCTTGTGGATCATGGTGTCGAAATCGTCGGTGCTATTGATAAAAATCCAGCAGTAGTAGGACAGGATATTGGTGATTTTGCTGACTTTGGTTATAAGACTGGTATTATTATTTCTGATAAGGCTGACCAAGTGTTTGATAATTGTGATGCCGATATCGCTATTGTTACCATTTTTTCCTACATGCCAGAAATGTATGAATTTTATGAAACGGCTATCAAACACGGTGTTAATGTCATTTCAACCTGTGAAGAAGCCATTTATCCTTGGACAACATCCCCTTCTGAGACCAATCGTTTGGATAAGTTAGCTAAAGAGAATCATGTCACTATTATGGGATCAGGCATGCAGGACATTTATTGGATTAATATGCCTTGTTTAGCAATGGCAGGAATGAATAAGATTAAAAAAGTGAGAGGTGTGGTCAGCTATAATGTTGAAGATTATGGTTTGGCATTGGCTGAGGCACACGGCGTTGGTTATGATTCAGAACGTTTTGAACGCGACATTGCTTCTGCGGAAAGTTTACCTTCTTATATGTGGAATGCTGCGGAAGCTATCTGCTCAAAAATGAATTGGACCATTCAATCCATTAGTCAAAAGAGTGTACCTTATACTTTAGATGAAGATGTCTATTCTGAAACGCTAGGACGCACGATTCCGGCTGGTCAAGTGACAGGAATGTCGGCAGTTACTAAGGTTCAAACGCATCAAGGCATTGACTTAGAGGTGGAATGTATTGGTAAAGTTTATCGACAAGATGATGGCGATATGTGTGATTGGGAAATTACAGGAGAGCCAGCTCTTATCTTCTCAGTTAACAAACCTGATACGGTAGCACTCACATGTGGTACAATTGTTAATCGCATTCCAACTGTTCTTGATGCCCCAGCTGGTTATATTACGTCGGAAAAGGCTCGCTTGATAACCTATCCGAGCTATCCTCTTCATACCTATATTGAAAAATAAGTCTAAAAAGATTATATGCTAAAGAGTAGCCGGTTTCTCGCTTGAAATGATGGGATAAATGGTATGAGAAAAGGAGCAGGACGATAAGGTCGGCTTTTAGGAAATCACGATTTGGTTCTGCTCCTTTTTTTACTTAACTTAGCCTTATGCCACTTTGATAGTGGGTTCGGCTGTGCTGTAAATTTTAAGTTCTCCAACAATTGAATTAATAACGGGTTGGTATTATGCTGAACAATGGCTGCTTGAGTTTGCCATTGTTCAACCATAACGAATTGATTAGGCATATCAATTGCTTCATAGAGTTGCTAGCTAATGTTGCCGGATTCTGCCCTTGATGAACGGATTAAAGGTAGGATATCAACTAAAAAGTTCTCTCTTTTGTCTGCCTTAACAAAAAACTTGTATTAATGATTTTCATGGGTAGTCTCCTTTCTGACGCGACAATCGAAGTCGTTTACATTCTTTTAGTATAGCCTTTTCAATATGAGCAAGTAAAAAAGCCAGATGTTCATCTAGCTTTTGGCATTAGAATTGATTTTAAGCATCAGACAGCCCCTGTTTCAGTTTCTTGAGATAGAGATGCAATAGAATGACTTGCTATTTGACTGTCAATCAAATTTTGATAAAAGGCAGCATTGGTTGTTTCAATGTAAGGAACGAGCCAAAGATAGCCAATACCAAGTGTGAGATTGGCTAAAATTGCCCAGCCAATAAAGCTTAACTGAAGAACAAAATATTCCCATTTATGACCATTCATTAATTGACGGCTTTCAGTGATAGCCTGAGTGACAGTTACGGATTCGCCTTTTTCCAATTTGTCTTTAAGAATATAGTTGGTCATGGAGTAACTGTAAGTTTTAATGATTCCAGGGATAAGAAAGAGCAATGACCACAGGTAAAGCAAAATACTCATAAGCACATTGGTCCAGAGGAACTTCCAAAAGCGATTTTCTTTTAAAAGATAGGTGCTCGCTTCAGTATAGGTTGGACGTCCTCCTTTAAAGAAGTTCAAAAATCCTAAATTAACTCCGATTGTCACCGTGAATGAAACGACCAAAACTAGTAGCCACAGAATAATGAGAAGTGGCAATGTTGCAAGAAAAGCAGTTTCTCCTATAGATAGGGCAAGAGAGGAGGTCAGAATAATGTATACGAGGATGCAAGCCAAGTAGATACCCATAACAGCTAAAACCGGCAAAATATATAGGCCAATGGCGTAACCCCAGTTTTCTTGCAGGCGTACTTTAGCTTCTGCTTTCAGATCAGCTCTTGTTTTTGACATAAAAGTCTCCTTAATAAATAATGATAGCAACTATAACTATAGCATAATTTGAAGTTAAGAACAATTTAATCTATTAACGAATTGCTTTTTCTAACGATGTGTTTTATGGAACCTAAAAATTATCACTTTTCAATATTATAAAAAAGTTTTTATCTCTCAGTGAGAAGGTGTTGTTATAAGGTCTTAGAAGTTATCAATTGGCTTATTTGTTTTGCATCTTAAATGTTTTCAGATTCTAAGTCAAACAGCTTTAAACGGTGTAACAAGGACAACTCAAACAATGGTTTTAGGACTTTAGAAAACTTTTCGAGGGAAACTTGACACAAACTAATGATAAAATACGCAAATACGCTTGCAATTCTTTTTTAGAAAGTGTATAATCTAGACAATAAATCAGAAAAGTACCAAATCTTTTGTTTTCAGGGAGTCTGTGGGTATTGTGAACAGGCAGCAGAATTTTGGGAAGTGGGCTGATTTTTAGAAAGCGAAGATAAACAATATTCTTCCGGTGAGCACACCTTATCGTGCAACTCCTTGTTAGAGGAGATTAAGATAACGGGGAAAGACTATTGGTTCTCGTTAATTGAGGTGGCACCGTGTTAGCTAGATTTAACGCCCTCACACAGATTTTCTGTGTGAGGTTTTTTGTTAGCTTCATTCAATTTTAATGCAGGTGATAATGATGACAAGTATCCAGAATCTGAGAAATCAAATTGATCAGTTAGATCATCAATTATTAGTTTTATTAGCGCAACGTCAGCAAATTGTTGAAAAGATTGGTCAGCTAAAACCTATCAACAGTCAAGCAGCTGTCACTGCTCCTGATCGAGTGAAACAAGTCCTTTTAAATAGACAGCAAGAGGCAGAAAAGCTCGGTCTATCACCAGATGTTGCTCTGGCTATTTGGCAAACGATGATTGAAGCCTTCACAGCTTTAGAGCTAAGGATTAATAGCAAACATGACCTAAATAGAAAGTGAGACTGAATATGAAAAAGAAGATATTGAGTGCTGATATTTTGACCCCAATCCTTGCTTACATGCGTGTACAGGGTGACCATAAGGTAATTTTGGAGTCTATCCCTCGTGAAAAGGAAAATGCGCGTTTTTCAATTGTTGCTTACAATCCTGTTTTTGAAATCAAATTTGAAAATGGGCAATTAACAGAGAATGGCAAAGTTATTGAAAGTGATCCCTTAGATTATCTCAGTCAAATCACTGTCAAATCACAATTGTCTCAGGATTTACCTTTTAATGGCGGCGCTATTGGTTTTGTGGGCTATGACATGATTGGCCTTTATGAAAATATTGGCAGTATTCCTCAAGATACGATTGGGACACCGGATATGCACTTTTTTGTTTATGAATCTTATCTCATTTTTGACCATAAGAAGGAGAAAGTTGTCATTGTTGAAGATAATCTTTACAGCGGCAGAGAAGAAGAGGAACAAAAGGCTGCCTTGCAGGAAGTTTTAGCAGATCTTAAAAAACAGGCGGTTGATGAATTTTCGGAACGTGATTTACATACTTTAACTTTTAAGAACCATTTGGAAGAAGCTACTTTTAAAGACATGGTTAGCAAAGCAAAAAAATTTATTCGTCAGGGAGATATGTTTCAATGCGTGCTCAGCCAGCGTTTCTCAGCAGATATTAGTGGCAAGCCTCTAGATTTTTATCGTAATTTACGTATTACCAATCCTTCCAATTATCTTTATTTTTATGATTTTGGTGATTATCAGATTATCGGAGCCAGTCCAGAAAGTCTCGTTTCTCTTAAAAATGGTGTGGTTACTACAAATCCTATTGCAGGGACACGTCCTCGTGGCGCCAACGATCAGAAAGACAAAGACTTATCTGAAGAGCTCTTATCAGATGTCAAGGAAGTAGCAGAGCACCGTATGTTGGTAGATTTGGGCCGCAACGATATTGGGAAAATTGCTGAAATAGGAAGCGTTCAAGTGTCTAAATACATGGAAGTTGAATTTTTTCGTTATGTGATGCATTTAACCAGTGTTGTCAAAGGTAAACTCCTGTCAGGTTTGACTGGTATGGATGCTCTTAAGTCAACATTGCCAGCAGGTACGGTATCAGGAGCACCGAAAATTCGTGCTATGAAGCGCATTTATGAGTTGGAAAAAGAAAAGCGCGGTATCTATGCAGGAGCAATTGGTTATCTTTCAGCAAGCGGAGATATGGACTTTGCCATTGCCATTCGTACCATGATTATCAAAAATCAAAAGGCCTATGTTCAAGCAGGTGCGGGGATTGTCTATGATAGCGTTCCTGAAAATGAATACTACGAAACCATTAATAAGGCCAAAGCAATGACTAGGATAGGAGAGATACAATGATTTTATTGATTGATAATTATGATTCTTTCACTTATAATTTGGCACAATTCATTGGTCATTTTACTGAAGTCAAGGTATTGAGAAATGATGATGCTGATCTTTATGAAGCAGCTCAAGAGGCAGATGGCCTTGTCTTTTCACCAGGACCTGGTTGGCCAGCTGATGCTGGAAAGATGGAAGCCTTGATTAAAGACTTTACAGAGGAAAAACCTATTTTGGGAGTCTGCTTGGGACACCAAGCCATTGCTGAAAGTTTTGGAGGGAAATTGGGATTAGCCCATCAAGTCATGCACGGCAAACAAAGTCAGATGGCAATCACAAAATCATCTCCAATTTTTAAAGAATTAGCAGAAAAGCTCGAAATTATGCGCTATCATTCCATAGTAGTCGATAAGCTACCAGAAGATTTTGAAATAACGGCTAGAACAGTAGATGATGACGAGATTATGGCTATTCAGCATAAGACACTTCCTATCTATGGTTTACAATATCATCCAGAATCCATTGGCACACCTGAAGGATTAAAAATGATTGAGAATTTTGTAAGATTAGTCGGTTAGAATGCAGAGAGGACGAATAGATGAAAGACATTTTTGAAAAATTAGCTGCTCAAGAAAATTTAACAGAAGCTGAAATAACGGCAGTTGCTGAAAAATTTTTAAAGGAGAATTGTCAGAAGCGCAAATAGCAGCCTTCTTAATGGCCTTGAAAATCAAGGGTGAAACACCGGAAGAAATTTTAGGCCTCATTAAAACGATTAAAAAAATGCGGTTGTTGTTCCTAGCCAAACAAGCGATGCTATGGATAATTGTGGTACAGGTGGTGATAAGTCCTTTTCTTTCAATATTTCAACGACTTGTAGCTTTGTCCTCGCTGCTGGTGGTATCCATGTCGCTAAGCATGGTAATCGCTCTATTTCTTCAAAATCAGGTTCAGCAGATGTCCTTGAAGAATTGGGAATCAATGTTGCCTTAGCTCCTGACAAATTGGCCCAAGTTCTAGATGAAACAGGCATTGTCTTTCTCTTTGCTCAAAAGATGCACCCAGCCATGCGTTATATTTCACCGGCTAGACAGGCCTTAGGTATTCCAACGGTCATGAATCTTATTGGGCCACTAACACACCCCATGGATTTGGAAACGCAGTTATTAGGTCTTTATCAAGCAGACTTACAAGATGATTTAGCTCAAGTCCTTAAACTTCTTGGCCGCAAACGTGCGGTTATCATTACTGGACCAGATAATATGGATGAAGCAGCACTTTATGGTAAAAATCATTATACTCTGTTGGATAACGGTCAAATTTCACAAGGTAGTTTCACTTTTGAAGATTTTGACATGCCAAAAGTTACGCTTGAGGATATCAAGGGTGGTGATGCTAAAGAAAATGCTCAAATCCTTGTTAGTGTTCTCAAAAATGAACCTAGTCCTTATTTAGAGACAACGCTTCTAAATGCTGGTCTTGGTTTTTATGCTAATGGCAAGGTGGATTCGATTAAAGAAGGCATTGACCTAGCACGTGAAGTCATTGCATCAGGCAAGGCTTATGATAAATTAAAGGCATTGCAGGAGGCGCAAGTTGACTAAAGAATTTTTACCTACTATTTTAAAGCAAAAACAAGAAGAAGTAGCTGGTCTAACTATGGAAGAAGTCAAACCGCTTCGTTTAAGTTATCATCTCTTTGATTTTTTAAAAGAGCATCAAGACCAGCTGCAGATTGTGGCTGAAGTTAAAAAGGCTAGTCCCAGTATGGGAGACATCAATTTGGATGTTGACATTGTCAACCAAGCTCAAACGTATGAAGCAGCTGGAGCTGCTATGATTTCTGTTTTAACTGATCAGGTTTTTTTCAAGGGAAATATTGATTTTTTGGCTGAGATATCTGGCAGTGTCAGTATTCCGACCTTGGCTAAGGATTTCATTATTGATGAGAAACAGATTGTTCGCAGCCGTAATGCTGGTGCAACAGTCATTCTGCTCATTGTGGCCGCTTTGCCAGAGAAGAGACTGAAAGAACTGCATGACTTTGCTACAGGTTTAGGGCTAGAAGTTCTAGTGGAAACCCATAATTTGTCTGAATTGGAAACAGCTCATCGTATTGGGGCACAGATCATTGGTGTCAATAATCGTAATCTTGTTACTTTTGAAGTTGATATCAATACCAGCTTAGAGCTATCTACCCATTTCCGAGATGATAAGGTTTATATTTCCGAATCAGGTATTTTTACAGGACAGGACAGTAAACTCGTCGCTCCCTACTTTAATGCTATTCTTGTAGGAACGGCTCTCATGCAGGCAGATAATGTCGCTGATAAAGTAAAGGAGTTGGCTATTGACAAAGGTTAAAATTTGCGGTCTATCAACACAAGAAGCGGTTACAGCAGCTGTTAGTAGTGGTGCAGACTATATCGGTTTTGTTTTTGCCAAAAGTAAACGTCAAGTCAGTCTAGAACAGGCTCAAAAATTAGCTGAACTTATTCCAGAAAGGACTAAAAAGGTTGGTGTTTTTGTCAGTCCGACTTTGGAGGAATTGAAAATTGCTATAAAGACAGTTCCTCTTGATTTAGTACAGATTCATGGTGACTGTGATGAAGACTTGCAAGCCGACTTTTCAGTTCCGCTTATTCGGGCTGTTCACATTAAAAAAGGCAAGGAAAATTTGCCAAGTAAAGCGGATTATCTGCTTTTTGATGCTCCCATAGCTGGCAGTGGTGAAACTTTTGATTGGCAACAGTTGGAGACAGAGCAGCTACAAAAGCCTTTCTTTATTGCAGGCGGACTAACAAGCGATAATGTCAAAGAATGTATTGAACATTTTGCTCCTTATGCTGTTGATGTGTCATCTGGTGTTGAAACAAATGGACGGAAAGATACAGAGAAAATTAAACGATTTATAGAAAGTGTGAAAA
Organism: Streptococcus troglodytae; assembly: GCF_002355215.1. NCBI lineage: Bacteria > Bacillati > Bacillota > Bacilli > Lactobacillales > Streptococcaceae > Streptococcus > Streptococcus troglodytae. Next base: position 1,596,103 of record NZ_AP014612.1, on the reverse strand, counting down.
AATGACATATAATCAACCCAATAACAACGGTTTTTATGGTAATTTTGGAGGACAATTCATTCCTGAAACGCTGATGACAGCTGTTATTGAATTGGATGAGGCTTATCGTGAAGCCAAGGCTGATCCTAGTTTTCATGAAGAATTAGATGCCCTCTTAAAAGATTATGTCGGCCGTGAAACCCCCTTGTACTTTGCTAAACGTTTAACGGATTATATTGGTGGTGCTAAAATTTATCTGAAACGTGAAGATCTTAACCACACAGGTGCTCACAAAATTAATAATGCGCTGGGTCAAGTTCTTTTAGCTAAGCGTATGGGGAAAAATAAGATTATCGCTGAAACAGGTGCAGGACAGCATGGTGTTGCGACAGCAACAGCAGCGGCTCTCTTTGATATGGAATGTACCATTTATATGGGGGAAGAAGATGTGAAACGTCAAGCTCTTAATGTCTTTCGCATGGAGCTATTAGGTGCTAAAGTGCATTCCGTTACAGATGGATCGCGTGTGCTTAAAGACGCAGTTAATGCAGCTTTGCGAGCATGGGTAGCCAATATTGAGGATACCCATTATGTTATGGGCTCTGCTCTTGGACCAGCTCCTTTCCCAGAAATTGTTCGTGATTTCCAATCGGTTATTGGCAGAGAAGCTAAACGTCAATTTGCGGCAGTTTCAAATGGACAGCTGCCAGATGCAGTCTTAGCTTGTATCGGTGGCGGCTCCAATGCAATCGGCCTCTTTTATCCTTTTGTCAACGATAAATCAGTTGCCATGTATGGTGCGGAAGCGTCAGGTTTAGGGCTTGATACCGATAAGCATGCGGCGACCTTTGCCAAAGGACGACCAGGTGTTTTACATGGTGCTCTTATGGATGTGCTGCAGGATGAGCATGGACAGATTATGGAAGCTTTCTCGATTTCCGCGGGCCTTGACTATCCAGGCGTTGGTCCCGAACACTGCTATTTCAATGAAATTGGACGTGCAACTTACGATTCTATTACGGATGAAGAAGCTCTGGAATCTTTCAAATTGCTATCTCGTCTGGAAGGTATTATTCCTGCCTTAGAATCTAGTCATGCGATTGCTCTGACACAAAAAGTTGCGAAGGAACTAGGAGCGGATAAGTCCATTATTGTTTGCCTCTCAGGACGTGGTGATAAGGATGTGACTCAAGTTAAAGAACGTCTTGAGCAGGAAGCAAAAGAAGGGAAGTAGATTATGACAAAAACACTGACAAAGCATTTACAAGCTATTAAGGCAGAAGGCAAAGGTCTTTTCATCCCTTATATTATGGCTGGGGATCATGAGAAAGGTTTAGACGGTCTTTTTGATACCATTTCTTTTTTGGAAGATCAAGGTGTATCAGCCATTGAAATTGGTATTCCATGGTCGGATCCTGTAGCGGATGGTCCTGTCATTGAATTGGCTGGTCAGCGCAGTTTGGCAAAGGGGACATCACTGGCAAGTATTATTGCTAAGTTGCAGGAAAAGAAAACGCAAGTGCCGCTGGTTATCATGACTTACTTTAATCCTATTTTTCAGTATGGTGTTGAAACATTTGTTGCAGATCTGCAAAATACTTCTGTCAAAGGATTGATTATTCCCGATTTGCCTCATGAACAAGAAAGTTTTATCAAACCTTATCTGGAAAATTTAGACTTAGCTTTAGTTCCTTTAGTCAGCTTGACAACAGGTCTAGAACGTCAAAAGGAACTCATTGAAGATGCTCAAGGATTTGTCTACGCTGTTGCTATCAATGGTGTTACCGGAAAAACAGGGAATTATCGTGATGATTTGGATAAACATTTAAAACATTTGACAGAAATTGCTCAAATCCCTGTTTTAACTGGATTTGGTGTATCAACTTTAGCAGATATTAAACGCTTTAACCAAGTATCAGATGGTGTCATTGTTGGTTCAAAAATTGTCAAGGGCTTACATGAAGGAATGCAAGAAGAAATAAAAGATTTCATTTATGCAGGAAGTCATTATCAAAAATAATTATTCAATCAGCTAGTCGGGAATATTGTTTCTCTGATTGACTGATTTTTTAATTCCTTTCAAAAATCAAAATGATATATTGGTTATTTAGTTTTGCCATGCTGTCTGTAATTATTGTCTGCTTTTTTGATTTTTATTGAGTGTAATCTCATTGCCAATGTAATAAACGTTTGATTTGATTGCCTCCTTTTTGATATTTTGTTTAAAGTCTTTAGAGTTTTGTCCTTACAATCCTTAAATCAATTGAGAGAAAATAATAATGAGGTGACCCAAGAATAAGAAAGGGACAAAAGCAAAAGGTTCTTTGTGCTTTTGAAAAAGCAGGCTGTAAAGAATTCCCAATAAACTGGCAATCTGAATAATCCAAATAATTTGCTGAAGATTAAGAGAAAGTGCCAAAGTAGCCAGATAGAGGAAATCACCGCTTCCGATATTAATATTTTTGAGAGCAGCAAAAATACCAAATAGAAAAAGAATTAAGCTAATTAGGTTAAGAGGATAGATAAACATTAAGAGAAAAGTAAAACCTATCCACAGTGTCAAAGGATAAGACTGATCTTGTAAATCATAAAGAGATAAAAGCACGCCCATGAAGAGCAAACAGACTTGTGAAGTGGTTAATAAATCAAAAGCAAAACCTATGCTAATCAGTCCGCAGAGTAATTCTACCAAGGAATAACGCAATGGAATAGGATAACCGCAAAAGCGACAAGAATTTTTGTTGATGATTCGTGAAAATATTGGGATAAGATCCCTCACGGGTAAGCAGTTATAACACTTATTGCAATGGCTTCTAGGAAATATAATAGATTCCTGAGGGTAACGATCGGCAACTAAGCCCAAAAAGAGCCAAGAGAAGCTCCCAACATAAAAAATAAAATAAGTTTCATATCTATTTATTCGTCAAAAGAAAACAAAATAATTGCTTTTTATTTAGAATCGTTCTAAAATATAAATTGTAAAAAGGATATTTCTTTTAAGGAGGAGTTATTATGACAAATACAATTACTGAAAATATTTATGCCTCTATTATTCATCAAGTGGAGAAAAAGAAAATTCAGGAAATGAAAAAACCAAGGCTGTACTTAATCAGGCTGTAGCGGATTTATCAAAAGCAGCTTCCATTGTTCACCAAGTCCATTGGTATATGCGTGGTTCAGGCTTCCTTTATCTGCATCCTAAAATGGATGAATTGATGGATGCCTTGAATGGTCATCTTGATGAGATTAGTGAACGCTTGATTACTATCGGTGGCGCTCCGTTTTCAACCTTGAAGGAATTTGATGAAAATTCCAGACTTGAAGAAACAGCTGGCACATGGGATAAATCAATGACTGATCATCTCAAACGCCTTGTTCAAGTTTATGACTACCTTTCAAGTCTTTATCAAGTAGGTCTTGATGTGACAGATGAGGAAGGCGATGCTGTTTCTAATGATATTTTCACAGCAGCTCAAACAGAAGCCCAAAAAACAATCTGGATGTTGCAGGCAGAGCTTGGACAAGCTCCCGGTTTATAATATATGAAGATAGAAAGTTATTTGTTTAGAAAGATTTTCTATGTTAGGTGAAAGTCTGGCACTTTTGATATATCTCAAACGATGGGTTAGTTATCCAGCAATTGAGGTATGTCATTTTTTGAAGTCAGGCTTTTTTTTATTTAAAAAGAGGCAAGCGCTTGCAAAAAATCTTGAAAACTTTCTGTTTTTTTGGTAGAATTTGAGAGATGAAAACATTATATGATGTGCAGCGACTGCTAAAGCAATTTGGTATCTATGTTTATTTAGGTAAACGTCTTTATGATATTGAAATGATGAAAATTGAGTTAGAAAGACTCTATGATAATGGCTTGATTTCAAAGAGTGATTATCTACATGCTGAATTGATTTTACGCAGAGAACACAGAATAGAAAAGGAAAGAGAAGATGGCTAAGAAACTTTTAGGGATTGATCTTGGTGGAACAAGTATTAAATTTGGAATTTTAACTTTAGATGGGCAGGTTCAGGAGAAATGGGCCATTGAAACCAATATTTTGGAAGATGGAAAACATATTGTTCCAGATATTGTGTCCTCTATCAAGCATCGCTTGGGACTCTATAATTTAACTAAGGATGATTTTGTTGGTATTGGAATGGGATCTCCTGGAGCTGTGGATCGTAATCTAAAGACTGTTACAGGTGCTTTTAATCTTAATTGGGCTGCTACCCAAGAGGTAGGAACAATAATTGAAGCAGAATTGGGAATACCATTTGCTATTGATAATGATGCTAATGTTGCGGCACTTGGAGAACGCTGGGTTGGAGCGGGTAATAATAATCCTGATGTTGTCTTTGTAACACTTGGTACAGGTGTTGGTGGTGGCATTATTGCCGATGGCAATCTTGTTCATGGAGTTGCTGGTGCAGGTGGTGAAATTGGACATATTATTGTTGAGCCGGATACTGGTTTTGAGTGCACCTGCGGCAATAAAGGCTGCCTTGAAACAGTGGCTTCAGCAACAGGTGTCGTTCGTGTTGCACGTCATTTAGCAGAAGAATATGAAGGTATTTCCAGTATTAAAGCAGGTATTGATAATGGTGATGATGTGAGCAGTAAGGATATTTTTATTGCTGCACAGGCAGGTGATAAATTTGCAAACTCAGTTGTTGAGAAAGTTACTTTCTATCTAGGCCTTGCAATCGCCAATATCAGCAATATTCTTAACCCAAGCACAGTTGTCGTTGGGGGAGGAGTATCAGCTGCTGGAGAATTCTTACGCTTGCATATTGAAAATTATTTTAAATTGTACGCTTTTCCACAAGTGAAGCAATCTACAAAAATTAAAATTGCAGAATTAGGAAATGACGCTGGTATTATTGGGGCAGCCAGTCTTGCACATCAGTTTTTAGAAAGTTAAAGGAAAATTATGTCAATCATCTCTATCATTTCATGGGTTATTATCTTTGCTTTTGTAGCCTGGTTCATTTGGAATTATTTTCGTGTTCGCCGTGCTGCCAAGTATATCTCAAATGCTGAATTTGAAAACATGATGAGAGGCGCACAAATTGTTGATTTACGTTCCCCCAATGAGTTTCGTCGTAAGCATATCTTAGGGGCTCGTAATCTTCCTTCTGAACAATTCAAAGCATCTGTTTCGGCTCTTCGCAAAGATAAACCGGTTTTATTGTATGATAATACTCGTGGACAGCTGGTTGCTCGTGCTGTTTTAACTTTGAAAAAGGCAGGTTATAAAGATCTTTATGTCCTTAAAAATGGTTTAGATTATTGGAATGGAAAAATAAAAGAGAAGAATTAGTTCTTTTTGAGATAATGACAAGAATTAGCATGAGCTGCTGCCTTTTGTTTTTGCAATACTGGTTGATTAAGAACCTATCCTATTAAAGTTTGGAGATACCAAGACTGCGATTTTGTCATCTTGGTTTTTCTTTTGTATTTTAAAACATTTACATGTCTCTGAACATTTGTCAATGATGTGAGACCAAAAAAGATAAAACCTGACTAGCTTTTTGCTAGCCTATCAGGAGCTAGCTCCTGATAGGACTTTTCGCATGTCGATAGGAGATTTCCAGCCCAGAGTCTGCATGGGTAGTCTGTTTGAAGTGTAGAGGTAGCGTTTCATCTGTTTGATGAGGTCGTCATAAGAATAAAATTGTAAGTGCTGGTAGAATCGTCTATTGTCGTTTCTGTGGCTTCGTTCAACCTTACCGTTGTGTCTGGGAGTTCTAGGTCGGATGAGTTTGTGTTCAATGCTTAGTTCACGACAGAGAATATCCAGAGGGTGAACGTGTTTATTTTCCTTGAAATGGGTAAACTCGAAGCCATTGTCCGTTTGTATGATTTTCGGCTTGTAGCCAAAGTGTCGGATGGCCATTTTGACAAATTGGATGGTGGAATGAGAAGATTGTTCCTTGAAAGGGAAGATGAAGCGTTCTCGACTGGCCTCGTCAATGATGGTGTATTGGTAGAATTTATCAGGCATTGCCCCAGTATAGCAGTCTTTTGGCACGTATTTGACAGCCATCTGCCACTTGATACCGAGTTTTGTTGGTGTATCGTAAGGCTTTGGAATATAGGGTTTGGTCTTTGCTTTAGCAGGTTTGAAGAAGTCTAGTTTTCTCAAGATCCGAAAGAGTGAGCAGGGATGCCTGTCATAGCCCTTATTTAATTTGAGCTTGTAGAAGATTTCAATGAGAGTGGCATGGGGGTTTCTTCGAATACAGTTTTTTATCCAGGCTATTTCTTGTTCTGTATGAGCCTTGGGATGGGGTGTCAGAGGTCTGTGAGATTTGTCTTGAAGAGAGGCTTTGGTTCCGTCAAATCGTTTGTTCCACCTCATAAGGGAAGCTTTAGAGACCTTATAGCGTCGGCAGATGAAAGCAACAGAAGCGCCACCACGATAGGTTTTGACAGCATGGTAGCGAGTATCAAGGGTGTGTGGCAAATAACGAAAGGGTTGTGGTATACTAGTCATGAGAAAATTCCTTTTTGATGAGTGGGTGGTACTCTTATCATATCAAGGTTTCTTCTTTTTTGGGAGCTAGGTCTCACATCTATTGTAAGGCTACAGTATTTTAAAACATTTACATGTCTCCCCTGAGTTTTTCTTAATTTTTATGGTACAATAGATAAGTTGAAATAAATTAACGTAAAATGTAAGAGGAATTATGACAAATTTTAGAGAAGATATTAGAAATGTTGCTATCATTGCTCACGTTGACCATGGGAAAACAACCCTTGTTGATGAGCTCTTAAAACAATCACATACACTTGATGAGCATAAAAAATTAGAAGAACGTGCGATGGACTCTAATGATCTTGAAAAAGAGCGCGGGATTACTATTCTTGCAAAAAATACGGCTGTTGCCTACAATGGTGTGCGTATTAACATTATGGACACACCAGGACATGCGGATTTTGGCGGAGAAGTAGAACGTATCATGAAAATGGTTGACGGAGTTGTTCTTGTTGTTGATGCTTATGAAGGGACTATGCCGCAAACGCGTTTTGTTTTGAAAAAAGCTTTGGAACAAAACTTGGTTCCAATTGTTGTGGTGAATAAGATTGACAAGCCGTCAGCTCGTCCGGCAGAAGTTGTTGATGAAGTTCTTGAACTTTTCATTGAACTTGGTGCAGATGATGACCAGTTAGAGTTCCCAGTCGTCTATGCTTCGGCGATTAATGGAACTTCTTCATTATCAGATGAACCAGCGGATCAAGAACATACAATGGCACCCGTTTTTGATACTATTATTGAGCATATTCCAGCACCGATCGATAATTCAGAACAGCCACTTCAATTTCAAGTGTCTCTCCTTGATTATAACGACTTTGTTGGACGTATCGGTATTGGGCGTGTTTTCCGTGGTTCTGTTAAAGTCGGGGATCAAGTGACACTGTCTAAACTTGATGGTACAACAAAGAATTTTCGTGTCACAAAACTTTTCGGTTTCTTTGGCTTAGAACGTCGTGAGATTAAGGAAGCTAAGGCTGGTGATTTGATTGCTGTTTCAGGTATGGAAGATATCTTTGTTGGTGAAACGATTACACCAACTGATGCTGTAGAACCACTTCCTATTCTTCACATTGATGAGCCAACTCTGCAAATGACCTTTTTAGCTAACAATTCCCCTTTTGCAGGCCGTGAAGGTAAATTTGTAACCTCGCGTAAGGTAGAAGAGCGTTTGTTGGCGGAATTGCAAACAGATGTTTCCCTTCGTGTAGAAGCCACTGACTCACCAGATAAATGGACAGTTTCAGGTCGTGGAGAGTTACATCTGTCAATCCTTATTGAAACCATGCGTCGTGAAGGATATGAGCTGCAAGTATCGCGTCCAGAAGTTATCATCAAGGAAATTGATGGCATCAAATGTGAGCCATTTGAACGCGTGCAAATTGACACACCGGAAGAATACCAAGGTGCTGTTATCCAGTCCCTTTCAGAACGTAAAGGTGAAATGCTTGATATGCAAGCAACTGGTAATGGACAAACGCGTCTCATATTTTTAGCACCAGCTCGAGGACTTATCGGCTACCCAACAGAGTTCTTATCCATGACACGAGGTTATGGTATCATGAACCACACCTTTGATAAATATATGCCAGTTATCAATGCTGAAATCGGCGGTCGTCATCGCGGTGCCCTCGTTTCAATTGATACAGGTAAGGCAACGACTTATTCTATTATGTCTATTGAGGAACGCGGAACAATCTTCGTTAACCCAGGTACAGAAGTGTATGAAGGGATGATTATCGGAGAAAATGCACGCGAGAATGATTTGACAGTCAATATTACAAAGGCCAAACAGATGACCAATGTGCGCTCTGCAACCAAGGATCAGACAGCAGTTATTAAGACACCGCGTATTTTAACACTTGAAGAATCCCTTGAGTTTCTGAATGATGATGAATACATGGAAGTAACACCTGAGTCCATTCGTTTACGTAAGCAAATTCTTGATAAGAATGCGCGTGCTAAAGCAGCTAAGAAGAAAAAATCAGCTGAAGATTGAGAAGGCTTAGTAATGAAAAGGAGAAAAAATGTTTTATGCTATCATCGCTATTTTGCTTTTAATGTATTACATTTTTATTGCTCCTAAGACAATTAAAAATACCATGAACATGATTTCCGTGGTGGGAATTATCGCTTTCCTGATGGTCTTAGCAGGCATGACTTTTATTCGGATCATGCAGTCACCGCCTGAGATTTTTATTGGGATCGGTATGATTATTGTTGGTTATTACGCTTTGAAAGATGTTTTGCACTTACGAACAAGACCTAGAAATAAAAGATAAGAAATGGCACTGGATCATTTAAATCCAGTGTCATTTTATTTACAGCATTAATAACTGAAGAAGAAAGTAGGATTTAATCTTGCAGGTGTAAGGCATGATTTAATCTATTGTAAAATCTTGAAAAACTCTCCTATTAAGGGTAAAATATTAAAGTATCTAGTTAATGAGAAGGTAAAGAAAGATAACAATGAAACATGTCAAAAATTTTGAAAATAAAAAGGTTTTGGTTCTTGGTTTAGCACGATCAGGTGAAGCTGCGGCACGTCTCTTAACAAAATTAGGAGCTATTGTAACTGTCAATGATGGTAAGCCTTTTGATGAAAATCCATCAGCGCAGGCACTTTTAGAAGAAGGCATTAAAGTGATTTGCGGCAGCCATCCTTTGGAACTTTTGGATGAAGCATTTGCCTATATGGTTAAAAATCCGGGAATTCCTTATACAAACCCGATGGTGGTTCGTGCGCTTGAAAAAATATCCCAATTATAACAGAAGTTGAGTTAGCTTATTTGATTTCTGAAGCTCCGATTATCGGTATTACAGGATCTAATGGTAAAACAACGACCACAACTATGATTGCCGATGTTCTTAATCATGCAGGACAATCAGCACGACTTTCAGGGAATATTGGATTTCCGGCTAGTGAAGCGGCTCAGCTAGTAACTGAGAAAGATATCTTGGTTATGGAATTGTCTTCTTTTCAATTGATGGGAACGGAAAGTTTTCATCCGCATATGGCAGTGATTACCAATTTGATGCCAACTCATATTGACTATCATGGTTCATTTGAAAATTATATTGAAGCTAAATGGAATATTCAAAAAAATATGACAAAAGAAGATTTTCTCATTCTTAATTTCAACCAGGACTTAGCAAAAGGCTTAGCTAATAAAACGCAGGCAAAGATTATTCCTTTCTCAACTAAGGAGAAAGTAGATGGTGCTTATCTTGATGGCCAAATGCTCTGCTTTAAAGGCCAAGCCGTCATGTCAGCTTCTGAGCTTGGTGTACCAGGAAGCCATAATGTTGAAAATGCTTTAGCAACAATTGCTGTGGCTAAGTTATCAGGTGTTTCTAATGAAGTCATCAGAGAAACACTTGTCCACTTCGGTGGTGTCAAGCATCGCTTGCAGGCTCTGGGGAATATTGCTGGTGTTAAATTCTATAATGATAGTAAGTCAACCAATATTTTAGCAACCCAAAAAGCTTTATCAGGATTTGATAATAGCAAGGTTATCTTAATTGCTGGTGGTCTCGATCGTGGCAATGAATTTGATACGTTAGTTCCAGATATTAAAGGACTCAAGAAAATGATTATTTTAGGTGAGTCCGCTCCCCGCCTTAAACATGCTGCAGAACAAGCTGATGTCACTTATCTTGATGCCAAAGATGTTGCACAAGCAACTCGTATTGCTTTTCAGGAAGCTAGTCCTGGAGATGTTGTCCTTCTTAGTCCTGCCAATGCTAGTTGGGACATGTATAAAAATTTTGAAGTTCGTGGAGATGAATTTATCACAACTTTTAAATCTCTTAAAGGAGAATAGGCATGGCAAAAAAGAAAATTATCTTTACAGGTGGTGGGACAGTCGGTCATGTTACTCTTAATTTACTCCTTATTCCCCGCTTTTTAAAAGATGGCTGGGAAGTGCACTATATTGGTGATAAACATGGCATTGAGCATGAACAAATTGAGCACTCAGATTTTGATGTCATCTTTCATTCAATTGCAACAGGTAAACTGCGCCGTTACTTTTCTTTGAAAAATGTATTGGATGTTTTCAAGGTTGGTTGGGGTGTTCTGCAGTCTCTTGCGATTATGGTGAGGGTTCGTCCACAAGTACTATTTTCTAAAGGTGGGTTTGTTTCAGTCCCTCCTGTTGTAGCTGCTAATCTTTTGAGAATCCCTGTCTTTGTGCATGAATCTGATTTATCAATGGGACTGGCTAACCGAATTGCTTACAAATTTGCCACTACCATGTACACAACATTTGGACAGTCCGCTCATTTGACTAAAACGAAACACGTTGGGGCTATTACTAAAGTTAATCAAACTATTTCTAGCAGTGATGATAATACAGAAATCAAAACGATTAAAGAATATTTTGATCCTCGTTTAAAAACGTTGCTGTTTATTGGAGGCTCAGCTGGAGCCAAAGTTTTTAATCAATTTATTTCTGATACACCAGAACTCACTAAGCATTATAATGTTATCAATATTTCTGGCGATAAAACAATAAATAATCTGAGTCAAAATCTTTATCGTGTAGACTACGTGACGGAAATGTATCAGCCCTTGATGGATTTAGCAGATGTTGTTATTACACGCGGTGGTTCCAACACCATCTTTGAGCTGCTTGCTATGGCAAAACTTCATATCATTGTGCCGTTAGGAAAAGAGGCTAGTCGTGGCGATCAGCTTGAAAATGCTGCTTATTTTGAGGAAAAAGGTTATGCTCCGCAATTATCTGAAGAAAATCTAAACTTTGCAGAACTTGATAAAAAGATCAAAGATTTATTAGCAAATCAAACCATTTATCAAGATAAAATGACTTCATCAAGTGAGATAAAGACTCCGAATGATTTTTACAATCTTTTGTTAACAGATATAATATCTAAGAGTAAAGGAAAATAATGGCGAAAGATAAAGATACAGAAAAGCAAGAAATTCCTTTGACAGAATGGCAGCAGCGCAATTTGGAATTTCTCAAGAAAAACAAGAAGAAAAACGCGAAAAAGAAAACTAAATGAAAAGAAAATGGCTGAAAAAAAGGCTCATTTTCAAACTGATAAAGAAGCAGATAGTAAGGAAGGGGATAAGCAACCTTCAAGTTTATTTGATGATAAAAACAAGAAGAGCCTAAAAAAAGCCAGCTAAACCTAAAAAGATAAAAAAAGAAAAGAAGGTGCCAAAACCTCCTCGAAAGGACTACTGGCAGGCTGCTATGGTTATTATCATTTCAAGCATTGTTTTAATTGCCTCCTTATTTATGATTAGTCCTTTGAGTCGTCAAAAGGAGATAACTGTTTCGGGTAATAAAAATGCTATTGAATCTCAGTTAATTGAAGAATTAGGGATTAAGAAATCAGATTATCTAACGACCTTGCTTTTTCAGGCCAGTCGTTTTGAAAGAAATCTTAAGTCTAAGGATAAATGGGTAAAGGAGGCAAAATTAGTTTATCATTTCCCCAATCAGTTCACTTTAAGAGTAAAGGAGTACCGTATTATTGCTTATAGACAAACGGATAAAGGCTATGTCCCAATTTTAGAAAATGGTACCCGTGTTGATACCGTTAACGCTTCAGAACTACCTGGTTCATTTGTGACTATTAATTTAGATCAGGAAAAAGAGGTTCGAAAACTGGTTCAAAAATTGGCAAAACTTGATAAATCTTTAGTTGATAGTATTAAAGTCATTTCTTCTGTTGATTCCAGCTCCACAAAGGATTTGCTTTTATTGGAAATGAAAGATAACAACAGTGTTCGTGTTCCTTTATCAGAAATTGATACAAAATTACCTTATTATTCTAAAATTAAAAAGAATCTTACAGATGGCAGTATTGTTGATATGGAGGTGGGACTTTATAGTACAACTGCAGATATAGAAGCTTCGATTGCAAAACATAAGACAACAGCTACAACAGAGTCTTCTGAGAACGCCTCTAATGATGAAAATACTGATTCAACCCAAGCTTCAGAAGCAAATTCACAAGAAGGTTCACAATCAGTAACGCAGGCAACCGTATCTCAATAATAACAATGAGAGATAGGAAATTAAGTTTCTATAACAAAAACGTAAAAGCTTAACATTTTACGTTTTTTTATGGTATAATATTTTCTGAATAATTCTGTTTTTGACAGTTTTTAATAGTAATAGATTGGAAAGATAGAGAGGTCGAGTAAATGGCTAGAGATGGCTTTTTTACAGGATTGGATATAGGGACAAGCTCGATTAAAGTTTTAGTTGCTGAATTTATCAATGGCAGTATGAATGTTATTGGTGTTAGCAATGTCAAAAGTTCGGGTGTAAAAGACGGTATCATTATTGATATAGATACTGCGGCAGAAGCCATTAAATCAGCAATTAAAGAAGCAGAAGAAAAAGCAGGAATGTCAATCAACAAGGTTAATGTTGGTCTACCGGCAAATCTGTTGCAAATTGAGCCGACACAGGGGATGATTCCTGTTCCTAGTGAATCTAAGGAAATCAAAGATGAAGATGTTGATAGTGTTGTTCGTTCAGCTTTAACAAAGAGCATTACACCAGAACGTGAAGTGATTTCACTTATTCCTGAAGAATTCATTGTGGATGGTTTCCAAGGTATTCGCGATCCTCGCGGAATGATGGGAATTCGTTTAGAAATGCGCGGTCTAATTTATACTGGACCAAGTACTATTTTGCATAATCTTCGTAAAACAGTAGAACGTGCAGGTATTGAAGTTGAAAATATTATTATTTCTCCACTGGCTCTTACCAAGTCAGTTTTAAATGAAGGAGAACGTGAGTTTGGAGCCACCGTCATTGATATGGGAGGCGGTCAAACTACAGTAGCTTCAATGCGAGCGCAAGAATTGCAATTTACCAATACCTATGCCGAAGGTGGTGATTATGTTACTAAGGATATTTCTAAAGTCCTTAAAACATCCCACCAAGTGGCTGAGGCACTTAAGTTTAACTTTGGTGAAGCTAATGTAGTTGAAGCGAGTTCAACTGAAACTGTTCAGGTGGAAGTGGTGGGTGAACGCAATCCGGTTGAAATTACTGAACGTTACCTTTCCGAAATTATATCAGCGCGTGTTCGTCACTTGTTAGACCGTATTAAACAAGACTTAGAACGCGGTAGATTATTAGATCTGCCTGGTGGAATTGTTATTGTGGGTGGAGCTGCTATCATGCCTGGGGTTGTAGAAATCGCTCAAGAAATTTTTGGTTCCAATGTTAAACTTCATGTTCCAAATCAAGTCGGCATCAGAAATCCTATGTTTGCTAATATTATTAGCATTGTTGAATATGTAGGAACACTTACTGAAGTTGATATTTTAGCGCAAGGTGCGGTTTCTGGTGATGAAAAATTAAGAAGAAAACCGATTGATATTAAGCCGTCAGGTGTTGCACCCAAAACGAGAAGTTTTGCCCAACCGCAAGAGTCGACTACTCTTGAATCACAATTGGAACAATTGCCACCTCAACAGAAGGAAGCAAATGAGCCAAAACAAAAAGTGGGTGATCGTTTACGTGGTATCTTTGGTAGCATGTTCGACTAAAATTAAAGTGAGGAAAAATTAAAATGGCATTTTCATTTGATGCAGCATCTGTACAAGGTGCAGTAATTAAAGTTATTGGAGTCGGTGGTGGCGGCGGTAACGCTATTAACCGTATGATTGATGAAGGTGTTGCAGGTGTTGAATTCATTGCTGCTAACACTGATATTCAAGCTTTGAGTAGTTCCAAAGCTGAAACAGTTATTCAACTTGGACCTAAATTAACCCGTGGTCTTGGTGCAGGAGGTCAACCTGAAATTGGTCGTAAAGCTGCTGAAGAAAGCGAAGAAGCTTTGACAGAAGCACTTACTGGCGCTGATATGGTTTTTATTACTGCTGGTATGGGTGGTGGTTCTGGTACAGGAGCCGCTCCAGTTATTGCTCGAATTGCTAAGGGCTTAGGTTCATTGACAGTTGCTGTCGTAACTAGACCATTTGGCTTTGAAGGCAGTAAACGTGGGAATTATGCAATTGAGGGTATCAATGAACTTAGAGATGAAGTTGATACACTTCTTATTATTTCAAATAATAATTTGCTCGAAATTGTTGACAAAAAAACCCCTCTTCTTGAAGCACTTAGTGAGGCAGATAATGTCCTTCGCCAAGGTGTTCAGGGGATTACCGACCTGATTACAAGTCCAGGTCTGATTAATCTTGACTTTGCTGATGTTAAAACAGTTATGGCAAGTAAAGGCAATGCTCTCATGGGAATTGGAATCGGTACAGGTGAAGAACGTGTTGTTGAGGCTGCTCGTAAGGCAATCTACTCTCCTCTTCTTGAAACAACAATTGATGGTGCAGAGGATGTCATTGTCAATGTTACTGGTGGACTTGATATGACGCTGACAGAAGCTGAAGAAGCTTCTGAAATTGTTAATCAAGCTGCAGGTCATGGCGTTAACATTTGGTTGGGAACATCAATTGATGACAGTATGAAAGATGAAATTCGTGTGACTGTAGTTGCCACTGGCGTTCGACCAGACAAAGCAGACCAAGTCTCTGGTATTCGCCGTCAAGCTTCATCTTATACACAAGCAAGAACACAACAGCAAGCTCCGTCTTCAAATTCTACGCAACCAAATTTTGAACGCCGTCAAAATTTTGATTTTGATTTGAATGAATCGCCTGAGATGCCTGCTGCTGAACCGAAGCAAACTCAATCATCATCTGAGGCACAGCAATCAGCTTTTGGCGATTGGAATCTTCGTCGTGAAAATATTGCTCGTCCAACCGAAGGTGAAATTGATAGTCAACTAAAAATGAGTAGTTTTTCCGCTGATTCTGATGATGACGATGAATTGGAAACACCTCCTTTCTTTAAGAATCGTTAATAATGGATTTACAAGCAAATAAAGAACGCGTTTTTCAAGAAGTTGCAGCCTATGCTCAAAAGTCAGGACGCAGTAAGGATGATGTTACTGTCATTGCAGTGACAAAATATGTAGACAGTGATACAGCTGAAAAACTTGTTAAAGCTGGGGTTAAGCACATTGCTGAAAATCGTGTTGATAAGTTTCTCGATAAATATCATGCTTTAAGAGCTTACGATTTAACTTGGCATCTGATTGGAAGTTTGCAGCGTCGTAAGGTTAAGGACGTGATTAATTTTGTCGACTACTTCCATGCGCTTGATTCTGTAAAATTAGCTGCTGAAATTCAAAAGCGTGCAGATCATCAAATAAAGTGCTTTTTACAAGTCAATATTTCTGAAGAAGCAAGCAAACATGGATTCAGACTATCAGAAGTTGACAAGGCACTTGAAGAAATTCAAAATTTTGATAAGATTAAGGTTATCGGTTTAATGACGATGGCTCCAATAGATGCTTCCGAACAAGAGTTAACTGATATTTTTCAAAAAACGAATGCGTTGAGAAAGAATTTAAAAGAAAGAAAACTGAAGAATATGCCTTTTGATGATTTGAGTATGGGGATGAGTGGCGATTTTCCGATTGCTATTCAAAATGGCTCAACCTTTGTCAGAATTGGCAGTGCATTCTTTAAATGAAATGGAGATACATATGGCACTTAGAGATAGCTTTAACAAAATTATTTCCTACTTCGATACTGATGAGGTCAGTGAAGTAGAAGAGCCTGTTGTTGCGCCTGTTAAACGGCAGCAAGATGCTGCTCAACCTGCTAGTCAGCAGCAACAGCAAAATGCTCAAAGTCACCAATACCACCAATCAGCCTCCAGACCAAGTCAGCAGCAAGCACAGTCTGGACAGAATCGTCGTTCTGGAGAGGAAAATATTCACTCACTTCCAACACGCCGCCAATCTCATAATCAACAGCCTGCCCAAGAAAAACAACAATCGCTCTTAAACTCCCTCGTAAATATGAAGATGCTGAAGAAATTGTTGATTTGTTGATTAGAAATGAATGTGTTTTGATTGATTTCCAATATATGTTGGAAGCACAAGCACGTCGTTGTTTAGATTTCATTGATGGTGCGAGTAAAGTTTTAGCAGGAAATCTACAAAAAGTTGGGGCTTCAATGTATCTTTTAACACCAATAAATGTTATTGTTGATGCTGAGGAGATGACTCTTGCTGCAAATGGACAAGATGTTAGCTTTAACTACGATATGAAGAGACGTTAATGGTTATGGCATATGTTGTACTTATTCTAGCAAGAGTAGTTGATATTTATTCCTTTTTGCTAGTAATTTATGCTCTCTTGTCTTGGTTTCCTAATGCTTATGATAATTGGCTTGGAAAACGTTTGGTTGATATTGTGGAGCCGATTGTAAAGCCTTTTAAACGTTTTAATTTTCAATTTGCTGGACTGGATTTTACGATTATTGTTATTCTGTTGCTTTTGCAGTTATTAAAACGTTTCTTATTTCTTTTGCTTATTTAAAAACGATGACAAAGCAAGATATTTATCAACATTTTAGAGCAGAAGAACAGGAAGTAATTGAAAAAACGTATGATCTGATCAAACAAGTAGAGGATACTTATAGCTTTTATGTCACAGAATTCTTAAATCCTAGACAGATTACAGTGATGAAAAGTATCTTAGGTCAAACAAAACTACAGGTCTATCAAAGCTCTGACTTTATATCTTCTGAAAATGCTCGTTTGTTAATAGCACCAGCTTATTATGAGTTAAATATAGCAGACTTTCATATTAGTCTGTTAGAGATTAACTATAACAGTAAGTTTAATCAGCTAACACATTCTCAGATTTTGGGAACCCTGATTAATAGATTGGGTATTGAACGTTATCTTTTAGGTGATATTATCGTTCAAGGAAATCGTGCTCAGGTTTTTATTGAAAAACAATGGTCTCCTACCTTAACGCACAGGTTACTAAAATAGGGAAAGCCGCAGTTGTTTTTGAAGAAATTCCTTTTGAAAGACAATTAACAAGTCAATCTCACATTAGAGAAATGAATGTCTTGGTATCAAGTATGCGTCTGGATAAAATTATTGCAGCCGTTTTAAAATTATCAAGAAGAAAAGCAAATCAATTAATCGAAAGCGAAAAAGTCAAATTAAATTACTTAGTTCAACCAAAAGTCTCTTATGTGGTTGACATTGGTGATTTAATTAGTGTTAGGGGTTATGGCAGATTTACTATCAGTAGAGACAATGGCCTTTCAAAAGGCGGAAAGCATAAATTAATAATTGATCGAATCACACATAAATAAGGAGAATAGAATGGCAATTACAGCACTTGAAATTAAAGATAAAACATTTGGGACAAAAATGTTTGGTTACAATACTCAAGAAGTGGAAGAATTCTTGGATATTGTGGTTGATGATTATGAAGAACTGGTACGTACTAATCGTGAGAAAGATAACCGTATCAAAGAGTTGGAGGATAAATTAGGCTATTTTGATGAAATGAAGGAATCTCTTAGTCAATCAGTTATTTTGGCTCAAGAAACAGCTGAAAAAGTGAAATCATCAGCCAATACTGAATCAACTAACATTCTTAACAAAGCTACTTATGAGTCACAACAATTAGTTGATGCAGCTAAATCAAAAGCTAATCAGATTCTTCGCGATGCAACAGATGAAGCTAAACGTATTGCAGTTGAGACAGAAGAATTAAAACGTCAAAGCCGTGTCTTCCATCAACATCTTTTATCTGTAGTAGAGGGTCAGTTAACACTTGCAAATTCTCCAGAATGGACAGAGTTACTTCAACCAACTGCTGTTTATTTACAGAATTCAGATGCTGCTTTCAAAGAAGTCGTAGAGCAAGTTTTAGGTGAACATGTTCCAGATGCTGCTGATACTGAACCTATTGAGGTGACACGTCAATTTACGCCAGAGGAAATGGAAGAATTGCATCGTCGTGTTTCTGAAAGTAATAAAGAACTGGAAGAGACAAAAGCTGGTCAGTCTACAGTTGATGATCAACAGCCTCTTATTATCGAGGCAGCTGATGAAACAAAAGTAAATGAGTCAGCGGCTGAGCAACCAAATTTGAATGAAACACAGACTTTTAAATTAAATATTAACGAATAACAAAAACACAAGCTTGATTAATAGATTTAGCGAATAGGTGATGGTGTAAGACCTATGCTCCCTTAATTGAAGCTTATCATTTTGTTTGTTTCTATCTGATTTTCTAGGATAGAAGGTGGCTAGATTCACCTTACGAATCTAAAGAGGGAAATTCCAATAAGTTTTCCTTATCCTGCGTTAGTTCCTCTTGATAGTTTTGCTATCTTGAGTCACTGCTTGGGCTAAGAAAAATTTTTTAGAACTTTCTGAATTAAGGTGGTACCACGAGCTTTCGTCCTTTGATGGAAGTTCTTTTTATTGATTTAAGTCTATAGTGAATGAATTCCCTCATTCCTAATTCCAAAGCAAAACATCATTATATTATAAGGAGTTGTCATGAAATTAAAAGAAACGCTTAATCTCGGAAAAACAGCCTTCCCAATGCGTGCAGGTCTTCCTAATAAAGAACCACAATGGCAAAAACAATGGGATGAAGCTAATATTTATGCTAAACGTCAAGAATTAAATGCAAATAAACCAGCTTTTTTCCTACATGATGGACCACCCTATGCCAATGGAAATATCCATGTAGGACATGCTCTTAATAAAATTTCAAAGGATATTATTATTCGTTCCAAGTCAATGTCTGGTTTTCGAGCACCTTATATTCCGGGGTGGGATACACATGGTTTACCTATTGAACAAGTCCTTGCTAAAAAGGGTGTTAAACGTAAAGAAATTGACTTAGCAGATTATTTAGACATGTGTCGCCAGTATGCTTTGAGTCAAGTTGATAAGCAGCGTCAGGACTTTAAACGCTTAGGTGTCTCAGGAGATTGGGAGAATCCCTATATCACACTTGTTCCTAAGTATGAAGCTGCTCAAATTCGTGTCTTTGGTGCTATGGCTGACAAAGGCTATATTTATCGTGGAGCTAAACCGGTTTATTGGTCTTGGTCTTCTGAATCAGCTCTTGCAGAAGCAGAGATTGAGTATCATGATATTGATTCAACTTCCCTTTACTATGCTAATCGTGTTAAAGATGGTAAAGACATTCTAGATACAGATACTTATATTGTTGTCTGGACAACAACACCATTTACCATTACAGCATCTCGTGGTTTGACAGTCGGTCCAGATATAGATTATGTGGTTGTCAAACCAGCTAATGACGAACGTAAATTTCTCGTAGCACAAGCTCTTCTTCCAAAATTGGCAGAACGTTTTGCTTGGGACAATCCTCAAGTGTTAGCGACTCATAAAGGTATTGACCTTGACCGTATTGTCACAGCGCATCCATGGGATGATAATGTAGAAGAATTCGTCATGAACGGGGATCATGTTACACTTGACTCTGGTACGGGGATTGTTCATACAGCGCCGGGATTTGGTGAGGATGACTATAATGTGGGAGTTAAATATGGCTTAGATGTTGTTGTCACTGTCAACGAACGTGGTATCATGATGGAAAATGCCGGTCCTGATTTTGAAGGACAGTTCTATGACAAAGTTTTGCCAACAGTGAAAGAAAAACTAGGTGATTTGCTTTTAGCATCAGAAGTTATCACGCATTCTTATCCTTTTGACTGGCGAACAAAAAAACCAATTATCTGGCGTGCAGTCCCACAATGGTTTGCTTCTGTTTCAAAATTCCGTCAAGATATTCTTGATGAAATTGATAAGGTTCATTTTTATCCTGCTTGGGGTAAGACGAGACTTTACAATATGATTCGTGATCGTGGTGATTGGGTTATTTCACGTCAACGTGCTTGGGGTGTTCCGCTTCCAATTTTCTACGCAGAAGATGGCACTGCCATTATGACCAAAGAAGTGACAGACCATGTTGCCAATTTGTTTGAAGAACACGGCTCAGTCATTTGGTGGCAACGTGAGGCTAAAGAACTTCTTCCTGAAGGTTTTACTCATCCAGGCTCTCCAAATGGTGAATTTACTAAAGAAAATGACATTATGGATGTTTGGTTTGATTCAGGATCATCTTGGAATGGTGTTCTCAATACACGTGAAAACTTAGGCTATCCTGCAGACCTTTATCTTGAAGGCTCTGATCAATATCGTGGTTGGTTCAATTCATCACTGATCACTTCTGTAGCTGTTAACGGTCATGCACCTTATAAATCAGTCTTGTCTCAAGGTTTTGTTCTGGATGGCAAGGGTGAGAAGATGTCTAAATCAAAAGGAAACATTATTTCGCCAAATGATGTTGCCAAGCAATATGGTGCTGAAATTCTTCGCCTTTGGGTAGCTTCTGTCGACACCGATAGTGATGTTCGTGTATCTATGGAAATTTTAGCTCAGGTTTCGGAAACTTATCGTAAAATCCGCAATACCCTTCGTTTTTTGATTGCTAATACCACTGATTTTAATCCTTATGTCAATAAGATTGCCTTTGAGGATCTTCGTTCTGTTGATAAATATATGATAATCAAATTTAATCAGTTAGTTGCAGTGATTAATCGGGCCTACAGCCATTATGATTTCATGGCTATCTATAAGGCTGTTGTTAATTTTGTGACTGTTGATTTGTCAGCATTTTACCTCGATTTTGCTAAAGATGTTGTTTATATTGAAGCAGCAGACGATTTAGCTCGTCGTCAAATGCAAACGGTCTTTTACGAAATCTTGGTGAACATTACTAAGCTATTGACGCCGATTTTGCCGCATACGAGTGAAGAAATTTGGTCTTATTTAGATCATGAAGAAGAAGCATTTGTACAGTTAACAGAAATGCCTGAAGCACAAGAGTTTGCCAACCAAGACGAAATTTTGGATACATGGAGTGCTTTTATGTCTCTGCGTGATCAAGCACAAAAAGCACTTGAAGAAGCCCGTCATGCTAAAATTATTGGTAAATCATTAGAAGCTCATTTGACTGTCTATGCTAGTGAAGAAGTTAAAACGCTTCTGACTGCTCTTGATAGTAACATTGCCCAACTGCTTATTGTGTCACAATTGACAGTGACACAAGAACAAGCACCGGAAAATGCACTTGTCTTTGAAGATGTAGCCTTTAGTGTGGAACATGCTCAGGGTCAAGTTTGTGACCGTTGCCGCCGCATTGATGAAACTGTCAAAGAACGCCCTTATCATGTTACAATTTGTAATCATTGTGCAGCTATTGTAGAAAACCATTTCCCTGAAGCTGTTAGGCAAGGATTTGAAAGCAAATAAAAAGACTGAGCTCTTTCGTTCTCAAAAATTTGAGAATGATGAGTTCAAGTCTTTTTTTGCTTTCTAGATGAATTAATACCCTTCAAAAACCAAAAGTTTGTTACTAATGCTCCTAGCTTTGCTGCCTTTATTTCCACCTTAAAGGGATCTGTGAGACCTTTTAAGCTTGTTTGTAGTTGGCTGTGACGAAGAGACAAGAGACAAAATCACTACATTCATCGGCTGTCTGCCTAGTCTATTGATTTTTATTGAGTATAAAGCAGACAGATAAGATAAAACAAATTATTTAACTATTAATATTAGAATGAAGCTGTGCTAAGTTTCAGATGATTTCTAATCAGCTATTGGAATGGAAATCTCAATTAGGTTTGCGGTATGCAGTGTTTTTAATTGATCTAATAAAACAATATTTTTATTAATTTTACGCTTGAGGAAAAATTCTCGAATGGTTTCAATTTCATTATCTTTGATAGCACGATGTTTGTTTGAAATTAAAAGTTCATAATGTTTAGGCGCTTGAGTGAAAATAACGTCGGTATTGCCAGCTGAATAAGTTTCAACGAGTGTAGCATCAGTATGTTTTAGTTGATTTTTAACTAAATGTTGATGACTGCTAGTCGTATTGATTAATCTCATGTTTTTCCTCCTGTATCCATTCATAATAATATTATAGCATGAATTTTACGGAAATGCTGTCCTAATTTAGTTTTTCTCTTGGTCTTTTTGCCAGCAATCAATTCCCCATTTATGACTACCTCGTTTTAATTTACTTTTTGCTTCCTCAATAGAAAACCATGCTAAGTGGTTAAAATCTTCTAGAGGCTTACCAACCTGTGTAAACTGGGTGACTTCATAAAGGTAGGCAGGATTGTAAAAATAGGTTTCACGATGACTGGAGTAGAAATATTCATCAGCCTGACCATAATAATGGCCAATATCAGCCGTAAAACCTAGCTCTTCAATGAGTTCTCGCTCTAAAGCTGTTAAGTGATTCTCACCTGCTTCAATTTCACCGCCGGGTAGAAACCAAGCTCCATTGGGCGCCTGTACTAAAATGATTTTAGTCTTATCTTTGTTTGGAATAACAGCATAAACACCATAGCGCGTCTTGTAATCAACATTTTCTAATTTATTACCAAAGGTCGGATGGTTTGTCATATTATCTCCTTCAATTGTTAACCAGTCAGATTCGCTTTTTATTATACTAAAAAAAGCCATATTTGCCTAATTAGTGATAAAAAGAAAAAATCAGGAAAGACCTGATTTCTTTAATCTGAAGCTGCTTTGGTAACCGTTTCGACTTTGTTAGAAGCCCTGATAACAATTTTGCCGCTGCTTGTCATAATAGCTTTTAATTCTTTTTGATCAGGATGCTCTAAGTAGAAATCCGTAATAGCATCTTCAATATGTTCTTGGATAGTACGACGCAATGGTCTTGCTCCCATTTTAGGATCATAACCGAGATCAACTAATTTTTCTTTAACTTTATCAGTTACATCAAGGTGAATAGCATTAACAGCTAAACGCTGATTAACATCATCAAGCATGAGAGAAACAATTTGAAGAAGATTATCCTTGCTTAAAGCCTGAAATTCGATGATACCATCAAAACGGTTCATAAATTCGGGGCTAAAGAAGTTACCCAATTCACCTAGAACAGAATTAGTCCGGCCTTCTCGGCTGGCACCAAAACCAACATTAGCTTCAGATTTCCCTGTACCAGCATTTGAGGTCATGATAATAATAGTATCCTTAAAGCTGACAGTGCGTCCTTGTCCATCCGTTAGACGACCATCATCAAGTACTTGTAAGAACATATGCATGACATCTGGGTGAGCTTTTTCAACTTCGTCGAGTAGGATCAATGAATAAGGATTGCGACGAACTTTTTCGGTTAACTGACCAGCTTCTTCATAACCGACATATCCCGGAGGTGCACCAACAAGTTTAGCCACAGCATGTTTTTCCATGTATTCACTCATATCGAAACGAATCATACTATCTTCAGAACCAAAAAGCTCAATAGCTAATTGTTTAGAGAGTTCTGTTTTACCAACACCAGTAGGACCGACAAAAAGGAAAGAACCAATTGGCCGATTTGGAGTGCCTAGTCCAACACGATTGCGGCGGATAGCTTTAGCAATTTTGTCAACAGCAGCATCCTGTCCAATAACACGCGTTTTAAGATCGTCAGCAAGATGAATTAATTGTGATTGTTCCTTTTCTTTTAATTCACCAACAGGAATATTGGTCTTTTGCTCGACAATTACTTCAATATTTTTTTCTGTAATAACAGGAGTATTCTCCTTGTCAAGTTTAGCGGATTGCATTTCCTTGTATTTGGCAATTTGATCACGGAAGTAAGCTGCTTTTTCATAATCCTCATCACGAGTTGCTTGAGCTTTTAGATTTTCGGCTTCAACCAAACGGTGATCAATTTCTTTAGGATCTACAAAGTTAAGTGTTAAATTCATTTTAGAGCCAGCTTCATCCAGAAGATCAATAGCCTTATCAGGTAAGAAACGATCCTGAATGTAACGATTTGAAAGATTTGCAGCAGCTTCAATCGCTTCATCTGTATACTTTACATGATGGTAATCTTCATATTTGGGCTGAATACCCTTAAGAATCGTTATGGTTTCTGCAACACTAGGTTCATCAACTTTTACGGGTTGCATCCGACGTTCCAAAGCGGCATCTTTTTCAATAATCCGATATTCATTGAGTGTTGTAGCACCAACAAGTTGAAGCTCACCGCGTGCCAAAGCGGGTTTTAAAATATTTCCGGCATCCATATTGCCATCGCCAGCAGAACCAGCACCAACAATTTCATGAATTTCATCAATGAAAAGAATAACATCTTGACGTTGACGGATTTCTTCCATTAGCTTTTGCATCCGTTCTTCAAATTGGCCTCGAATACCAGTACCTTGAACGAGGCTGACGACATCCAGACGAATGACATTTTTTCCATGTAATTTTTGTGGAACATCACCATCAACAATTTTTTGCGCCAGTCCTTCGACAACAGCGGTTTTACCAACACCCGGTTCTCCAATAAGAACAGGATTATTCTTTGTGCGACGGTTGAGAATTTCGATAACCCTTGTGATTTCTTCATCGCGGCCAATAACAGGATCAATTTCACCCTTGCGCGCAATTTCGGTTAAATTAATACCAAATTCTTCAAGCAGCCCATTTGGCTTTTGGGAGGCCTGTTGCTGCGGTCCGCCGGGACGGCGATTATTGCCTCCGTTGCCATTGCCACCGCCAGCTTGTGTTGGCGGTGTGTTTGGCAGATCTTGATTATTAAAGGCACGAAAATTATTCAAATCGCCAAAGAAATCATCAAAGAAAGGATTGATGGATGACGAATTTTGTTGTGAAAGATGATTTAAAGGCCCATTTTCAGGATCCGTTTTCATAATTTGATAACAATTTTGACAAAGGTCAATCTGTTTTTGCTGACCATTAACATTAGCATATAGATGAATAGTCGCTTCATTTAAATTACAATTTTGACAGAGCATAATATAAATACCCCTTTCGTCATAGAATACAAGATTTGCTCATTAAAGAAATGGTCAATAATGGTCAAACTTTATACGTTAATTATAGCATCATTCGCTTATAAATCAAGTAAAAAGATTGGAAGTTAGAAATTTGATATGATTTGGCTACCATTTTGTAATATTGAATGCTTAGAGCTAATTTAGTTAAAGCTGTTCTTGACAAATATGAATAAAAATGTAAAAATTAAGTATAAAAATTCAAGGAGATGACTTATGGCAAAAGCAAAATCATTTTTAAAAGAAATTGATTATAGTAAGAAAGAGATAGAGGACTTCATAAATCTCGCTCTGCGATTTAAAAACTAAAAAGGAGCGTATTCCACACCGGTATTTGGATGGACTCAATATTGCTTTGATTTTTGAAAAAGCCTCTACAAGAACAAGGAGTGCTTTTACTGTTGCTGGGCAAGATCTGGGAATGAATATGTCTTATTTAGGGAAAGATGACATCCAATTAGGGAAAAAAGAATCTCTTGTTGATACGGCTAAAGTTTTAGGAACCATGTTTGATGGTATTGAATACCGTGGGTTTAAGCAAGAAAGTGTTGAGCTCTTAGCGGAGTTTTCTGGTGTGCCTGTTTGGAATGGTTTGACAGATACTTGGCATCCCACGCAGATGATTGCTGATTTTATGACTATAAAAGAACATTTTGGGAAATTTGAAGATCTGACCTTAGCTTATCTAGGGGATGGCCGTAATAATGTTGCCAATTCCTTACTTGTGACGTCAGCTATTTTGGGGATCAATGTTAAAATCATTGCACCTAAAGAGCTGCAGCCTGAATCAGAAATTGTAGATTTGGCTAAAAAGCATCAGACAGAAGGGCTAATTACAATTACTGATGACACTGCAGCTGTTGCCGATACTAATATTCTCTACACAGATGTCTGGGTATCCATGGGAGAAGAGGTTGATTTTAAGGAAAGGATCGATTTATTACTGCCCTATCAGATCAATCAAGCTCTGCTTAATAGGGTTAGAAAGCCCAATGCTCTTGTTCTGCATTGTTTGCCGGCTTTTCACGATCTCAATACTGAAATTGGCCGAGAAATTTACGAGCGGTACGGTTATAAAGAACTTGAAATAACAGATGCTGTATTTCAAAAGCATAGCCAGACTATTTTTCAAGAGGCAGAAAATCGTTTACATTCAATTAAAGCAATTATGTATCACTCCTTAAAAAATATCTAAAAATCAACTATTTTACTGTTTTTTTAGCTTATTTGTGTTAAAATGAAAAGAGTTAAAAAACGAATAGGAGAATATCATGGAATCACACTTAGTGAGAATTATTAATCGTTTGGAATTAATGACGACTGACAGCAATAATTTGAAACGTCATTTTGAACGTGATGGTGCTGTTGTTGCAGAGGTTTCCTTTAATAATGATCCAGAAAACGGTCCTGTCTTTACTTTGCGGGATGTTGCTGCGCATGAGACTTATACTTTTGACAGTATTGACCTTATTGCAATGGAAATCTACGATTTACTTTATTAATAGTTATTCAAAAAAGGGGTCTGGAACAAAAGAGTTCTGGACTCCTTTTTAAAGTTCAGTACAAGAGCTTTCTTTTTGGTATTGTTGATTAGATAATAGTTTTTAAGGGACTTATTATTTGTCTGTTTTTGCTCTTGTAAATTGTTAAAGGGTAACTTGTATTTTTATTCAAATTGTAATATAATATGTCATATCATTTTAGAGGAGTAATTCATGGATTTTTCATTTTTATCTAAATATTGGGCTTATTTTAATTATGGTGTTCTTGTAACCATCATGATTTCAGCCTGTGTTGTCTTTTTTGGAACTATTATTGGTGTTCTGGTAGCCTTAATTAAACGCAGTCCTATCAAGGTTTTAGATTGGTTGGTTTCCTTTTACGTGTGGATTTTTCGTGGCACTCCTATGGTTGTGCAAATTATGATTTCTTTTGTCCTTTTGCATTTTACCAATATGCCAATTGTTAAATTTGGTGTTTTAGATCTAGATTTTTCCCGTCTTTTACCTGGGATCATTGTTCTATCATTAAATAGTGGTGCTTATATATCAGAAGTTGTCCGTGCAGGAATTGAAGCAGTGCCTAAGGGACAGCTAGAAGCTGCTTATTCATTAGGGATTAAGCCAGTAAATGCTATGCGTTATGTCATTTTACCGCAGGCCTTTAAAAATATTTTACCTGCTTTGGGAAATGAGTTTATCACCATCATTAAAGATAGTTCTCTTTTGCAGACCATTGGGGTTATGGAACTATGGAATGGCGCTCAATCAGTCGTAACGGCAACCTATCTGCCTTTGACCCCACTTTTATTTGGTGCCTTTTATTATTTGATGGTGACAACCTTGATGTCGGCACTTGTCAAATTACTTGAAAATCGTTTTGGTAAAGGAGATGCCAGCTAATGTCAGAAACACTTATCAGTATTAAAAATTTGCATAAATATTTTGGTAAAAATGAAGTACTCAAAGGAATTGACCTTGATATCAAACAAGGAGAAGTTCTTGTTATTATTGGACCATCAGGATCAGGGAAGTCAACTTTTTTACGGACAATGAATCTTTTGGAAGTACCAACCAAAGGGAGCATTACGTTTGAAGGTATTGATATTACCGATAAATCCAATGATATTTTCAAAATGCGTGAAAAGATGGGAATGGTTTTTCAACAATTTAATCTTTTCCCTAATATGACGGTTTTGGAAAATATTACGCTTTCCCCTATTAAAACCAAAGGGCTTAGTAAGGCAGAAGCAGAAGAAAAGGCTTATCAGCTTTTGGATAAAGTAGGTTTGCGTGATAAGGCAGCGGCTTATCCGCAAAGTCTATCAGGTGGGCAGCAACAGCGAATTGCTATTGCGCGTGGCTTGGCTATGGATCCAGACGTACTTCTTTTTGATGAGCCAACGTCAGCTCTTGATCCAGAAATGGTCGGCGAAGTGTTAAGTGTTATGCAAGACCTTGCTAAATCAGGGATGACCATGGCTATTGTCACCCATGAAATGGGCTTTGCACATGAAGTGGCTGATCGTGTGATTTTCATGGATGATGGTATTATTGTTGAAGAGGGAGCTCCCGAAGAAGTTTTTAAAAATGCCAAAGAAGAAAGGACCAGGGATTTCCTTGGAAAAGTGTTATAAAGAAAAAAGCTGAGAGTTGCATTTCGCATAGTGATCTAGAAAGATTTAGCGGAGGTATACTCAGCTTCTTTTTTATAATGTTTCTCATTTATCTTTTTTACAGAATTCTATCAGAAAATAGAGAAAATTATGATATACTAAGCTTGTAAATTATTTATTTTATCAAAACTGTGAGAGGGGGTCAAAGAATTTGATTCTGCAGGATGCAAGAATAGATGTTCCTTATACTGTTGTCAGTATCAATTTGCCTGAAGACAGTGTGAGACATCTTTCCAATCTCGGTTTAAAAGTAGGCAGCCGTCTTGAATTGATTTCAAAAACGAAAACTAGTGCTATCGTTATGCTGAAATCTAGTCGTTTAGCTTTTGATGATTCGATTTTAAGTAAGATTGATGTTAGCGAAAGTCAGGAAACGGTTGAAACATTGCCTTTATCTGAGTTAGAAGTAGGTCAATTTGCATATATTGACAATATCTTTGCTGTTAATGAGGCTAAGCGCCGCCTTATGGATATGGGGCTGACGCGTCATACAAAGATTTATTTGAGGAAAGTAGCTCCTTTAGGAGATCCAATAGAAATCAGTTTACGTGGTTATGAGTTGACCTTGAGAAAATCTGAAGCACAGATGATTAGTGTTGTTAAGATAGACAATCAGGAGGAAAAATGACAGAAATTGCTTTGATTGGGAATCCCAATAGCGGAAAGACAAGTTTATTTAACCTTTTAACAGGGACAAGTCAGCGTGTTGGGAATTGGCCTGGTGTAACCGTTGAGCGTAAGAGCGGTAATGTCAAAAAGCTCAAAGAGATTAGTGTTCAGGACTTACCAGGTATTTATTCCATGTCTCCATACAGTCCTGAAGAAAAAGTAGCGCGTGATTATCTGCTGAGTAATCATGCAGACAGCATCTTAAACGTGGTTGATGCTACGAATCTGGAACGCAACCTTTACCTAACAACGCAGTTAATTGAGACAGGAATTCCTGTAACGATTGTGCTTAATATGAGTGATGTGTTAAAAAATCAGGGAAAATCTATTAATAGTGATAAATTGGCTTATCAGATGGGAGTGCCAGTCGTTGCGACCAGTGCTTTAAAAAATACAGGTGTTGATAAGGCTGTTAAAAAAGCCAGTCAAACAACTAAGAGCAGTGTTGATAGTATTCAATACCCAACTTATGATGCCAAATTTGAAGCAGCAATTGCCCAAATTATTGAGGTTCTCGGTCAGACAGTACCAGAACGTTTTAGCCGTTTTTATGCCATCAAATTATTTGAGCGCGACCGTCTGGTTGAAGAAGAATTAGATTTATCTTCTTTTCAAAAGAAGGAAATTAAAGATATCATCCAAATCACCGAAGAAGTCTTCACAGAAGATTCTGAGTCCATTGTGATTAATCAGCGTTATGCTTTCATTGAACGTGTGAGTCAAATGGCACAAAGTCAAGATAATGATTTTAAGATGTCTGCTTCTGATAAAATTGATAAGATTGTGACTAATCGCGTTTTGGCCCTACCTATTTTTGCAGTCGTTATGTTCTTAGTTTATTACTTATCCATTCAAACAGTGGGAACAATGGGGACGGATTGGGTTAATGATGTTCTTTTTGGCAAATACGTACCTGAGTTTATAACAGGTATTTTAGAAACTTTGAAGGTGCAGGCTTGGCTGCAGTCTTTAATCATTGATGGGATTGTTGCTGGTGTTGGGACAGTTCTTGGCTTTTTACCGCAAATTTTTGTCCTCTTTATTTGTCTGGGAATTCTAGAAGATATTGGTTATATGAGCCGAATTGCTTTTGTTATGGATCGGATTTTCAGACGTTTCGGACTTTCAGGGAAATCCTTTATTCCTATGCTTATTTCAACGGGATGCGGTGTTCCGGGAATTATGGCCAGTCGGACCATTGAGAACGAACGTGATCGCCGTATTACCATTATGACAACGACTTTTATGCCTTGTTCAGCCAAGCTATCCGTCATTGCCTTAATTGCGGGAGCCTTTTTCCCTCATAATCCTTGGATAGCTCCAAGTGCTTATTTCATGGGAATGATTGCTATTATTTTATCAGGTATTGCCCTCAAGAAAACCAGTTTTTTAGGCGGTTATACGAGTCCTTTTATCATGGAATTACCAAGTTATCATCTGCCAAAGGTTGATGCTGTTTTGCGCTATGCCTTTGGTAAGGCCATGAGTTTTGTTAAGCGTGCTGGAACGATTATATTTAGTTTAACCGTTTTAATCTGGTTTATGAGTTCCTATAATTTTACTTTGCATTCAGTTGATACGGAAAACAGTATTTTGGCTAGTCTTGGACGTCTCTTGGCTTGGATCTTTACACCGCTTGGTTTTGGAAATTGGAAAGCGACTGTTGCTGCTCTGACTGGTCTTGCAGCTAAGGAAACAGTAGTTGCAACTTTTGGGATTCTCTACAATAATCCCGATGCGACAGAAACAACGCATTCACTATGGGTTAGCCTTCAAGGAGATTATACAGCGTTAGCAGCCTATTCATTTTTGACATTCAATTTACTTTGTGCACCTTGTTTTGCCGCTATTGGAGCTATTAAACGCGAAATGGGAAATCTGAAGTGGACTTTAGTGGCTATTGCTTATCAAACGGGTCTGGCTTATCTTGTTAGCTTAGTTATTTACCAGCTTGGTTTAGTCGCTTTTTATGGCAAGCCAGTGACGCTTTGGACAGGTTTAGCGCTTGTTTTATTACTTGTGATGCTTTACTTTATTATTAGAAAGCCACGTCAGGTCAAAGAAAAAGTGATTACCTTAGATAATTTGAGTTTAAGTCATAACTAATAGAAAGGAAGAATGTCTATGTCAACCTTTATTATTGCTATCTTAATTGCAGCTGGAGCTTTCTTAGGAATCCGTCATTATATTAAGCAGAAAGGTTCTTGTGGCGATTGTGACTGTGCCTGCCCTGTTAAAGATGAGATGAAAAAATCAAGTAAGATACATTAAAACAAAGCTTCATATTTTGAACTGATTATAATATTTAAATATAGAAAAAAAGATGTAGCAGCGTGTTATCTGCTCATCTTTTTTGGTATAATAAAAGCAGTATTTTTTCAGGAGATGAGAATGACAGAAATTATTGATGGTAAAGCCTTGGCGCAAAAAATGCAGTTGCATTTAGCCAATAAAGTTGAACAGATGAAAGAAAAGCATGGGCTTATTCCCGGTCTTGTGGTGATTTTAGTAGGTGATAATCCTGCCAGTCAAGTCTATGTGCGTAACAAAGAGCGCTCAGCTATCAAAGCAGGATTTAAAAGTGAAACCCTATGCCTATCTGATTCTATTAGTGAAGAAGAATTAATTGAGATTATTGAAGGTTATAATCAAGATCCTTCCTTCCATGGTATTCTGGTTCAATTGCCGCTGCCGGCTCACATTAACGACAAGAAAATCATTTTAGCCATTGATCCTCATAAGGATGTGGATGGCTTTCATCCTATGAATACTGGTCATTTGTGGAGCGGTCGTTCCATGATGGTACCTTGTACCCCCGCTGGTATTATGGAAATGCTGAGTGCCTATCACGTTGATCTTGAAGGAAAACATGCAGTTATTATTGGCCGTTCCAATATCGTTGGGAAGCCAATGGCGCAGTTATTGCTCGAAAAAAATGCAACAGTTACCCTGACCCATTCTAGAACGGAACATTTATCAGAAGTCACACGCTGTGCGGATGTGCTTATTGTTGCTATTGGTCAAGGAAATTTTGTCACTGAGGAATTTGTTAAAGAAGGTGCTGTTATCATTGATGTTGGCATGAACCGTGACAAAAATGGAAAACTTATCGGCGATGTTAACTTTGATCAAGTCGCTCAAAAAGCCAGTCTTATCACTCCTGTTCCGGGTGGTGTCGGCCCTATGACCATCACCATGCTTTTGGAACAAACCTATCAAGCAGCTTTAAGAAGTGTGACCAAATGATTATTGATGACCTTTTAACGAAAAAATAATTAAACCACGTCCTCTTGACAGTTACAAGGGGACTTTTGGCCGTGTCCTTTTGATTGGCGGCAACTACCCTTACGGTGGCGCCATCATTATGGCTGCCCTTGCTTGTGTCAATAGCGGAGCTGGTTTGGTGACGGTTGCGACCCACAAGGACAATATCACAGCTCTGCACAGCCATTTGCCTGAAGCCATGGTCTTTGATATGGTTGAAAAAGATCGCTTGTCAGAGCAAATAACAGCAGCAGATGTAGTTCTTATGGGACCGGGATTGGCAGAAGATGACTTGGCTCAAACAACTTTTGATGTGGTTTGGAAGACCATCAAATCAAAACAGACCTTGATTATTGATGGCTCTGCTCTAAATCTATTAGCCAAAAGAAAACCAGCCCTTTGGCCAACCAAGCAAATCATCCTAACACCCCATCAAAAAGAATGGGAAAGATTGTCGGGACTGACTATTCCAGAACAGACAGAAACAGCAACACAAACAGCACTAGTTCATTTTCCAAAAGAGACCATCCTAGTCGCAAAATCCCATCAGACAAAGATTTATCAAGGACAAAAAATTGGACATATCCAAGTTGGCGGTCCCTATCAAGCGACTGGCGGTATGGGAGACACCTTGGCTGGAATGATTGCAGGCTTTGTTGCCCAATTTTACACAGACCGCTTTGACGTAACCGCTGTCGCTGTCTTCCTCCACTCTTATATCGCAGACCAATTAAGCAAAGAGGCCTATGTCGTCCTACCAACAAGAATCAGTGCAGAGATAGCAAGAGTGATGAAGGAGATGAGTGAGTGACATGACGAAAATAGTATTAAACGATATTTTAAATTTGATGAATTGCTTTCCTCACCTATTAAATCTTCAGAACAAGAAGTATACCTATCAAGCTTAAAAGCTAAATTGGATAAAGGATATCAAGATATTTTAGATGGCAATATGATAGATGCTAAAGAGGTCTTTGCTGAATACGATTTATAAGGTTAATTGACAAACCTGTGAGGTAGAATTTTATTAATTAAATGAATTTTTTTATTTTCCTTTTATCCCCCTACTTTTAAAAAGCCTTTCACGAAAAATTTCATGAGAGGCTTTTGTCTTATCGATAGCAGTTTTAATTTTTAGTGCACTAATCCTATCATGTAGCTAAAGACGGGAATAATCAAGTCAACGACGAGGCCGATAACAACGACTGCGATGGCAGCCATGGCGCCTTGTAATTCTCCTAGTTCTAGGGCAAAGGCTGCACCGACCGTATGTCCCGATGTTCCTAAACCTAAGCCGACACCGATTTCACTCTTATTGAGGTGGAAGAAAGCGACTAATTTTTTACCTAAAGCATAGATGATAACGGCGTTTAAGATACAAGCCATAGCAGTGATGGCAGTATTGCCGCCGATAGCGTGAACAATAGGAAGAGCGATGGCGGTTGTTGCTGCTTGCGGCAGCATAGAAGCAGTGCTAGCTTGGCTTAAACCAGTAGCTTTTGAAATAGCAACAATGATGACTAAGGAAACGATCATACCGATAATCAAACTGCTGATAATTTCCTTCCAATATTTTTTGACAACATCATTTTTCTTATAAAGTGGAACGGCAAAGGCAATGGTTGCGGGATTGAGAAACCAGAAAATCAAATCGCCGCCGGGTTTATAAGCCTGAGTATATAAGCTTTTAACATCAGTTCCCAATCCTTTCGCCAATAAAACAAGTACGATAATGCCTGCAACCATAGCGAAGAAAAGAGGTTGTAAGAGAAAGAAACCTTTGCTTTTTCTAAACACAGCTTGTCCAATAGTATAAAGGATTAATGAAAAACAAATGCCAAAAATAGGTGATTTTAACAGTTCCATCTTATTTTCCCTCTACTTTCTTGCTAAATTTCTTTTCAAAGCTATGAGCAGTCCATTTTTCCCAAAGACTTGCCACATTCACCTTTTTGATAGATAGAATGATAGAAGTGGTATAGGTGACAATGACTAGCATGAGAATGGTCGATAGGCTAATAACAGCGACCAACTGCAATCCTTCAGCTTTGAGAATATTTAAATTAGCTGCTAGGGAAATACCTGATGGGACAAACATAAAGCCAATCATACTAATTAATAAGGAGCCTAAGGAATCAACCCATTCAACTTTGATGATGTGGCTGCACAAGAGGACATACATGAGAATTAAGCCAATAACGGTGGTTGGAATTGGCAAGGCTTTAGGCAATAATTCTGAAATAAGCTGAGAAACGAGCAGAATAGCAGCATAGATAGACATTTGAATAAACATAGGTGCTGATTTTGATTGTGTTACTTTACTAGTGTGTTTCATAATACGAACGACTCCTTCCTTTCTTGACAACGTTATTGTAGCTCATTTTATGTAAAACGTTTTCAAAATTATCCCCGGTTGCAAAAAAAGAAGCTGAATTGCAATATCCAACTTCTTAACGCCAATGTAAAATCATTAAATGAAAATTTTGAGGGGTTAATGAAATTAATTCATTTATAAGGTCAAATGAGCATTCAACTCTTTCATATAGGAACGGCCGACTGGGAATTTTTCACCATTGACCATCACCAGTAAGAGTGTATGGTTAAACCAAGGCTGAATTTCCTGAATCATTTCCAGATTAACAACCGTATTGCGATGAATCTGCAGAAAATAATTGGTCTTGGCGCGAGTTTTAAACCAATTCAATGTTTTCTTGATAGTGTAGCTTGTGCTTTTGGTACTGACAGTCAGTTCCCCATCTTCAATGCTAGCGGCCACAATATCTGGCATCTTAAGGACAATGCTTCTATCTGCTAAAGTCAGTGTTAACAATTCCATACCTTTCTTTTCTGTCGTGGCTGTCTGATCTATTGTAGATAAGTGTTGTATTTTCTTAACTTTAGCCAGAGCTTTATCCACACGCTCCTGCTCGAAGGGCTTCAAAATATAGTCAGCAGCATTGCTTTCAAAAGCTTTAACGGCATAATGATCATAGGCTGTCGCAAAGACAACAAGTGGCGGATGTGCCAATTGATCTAATTGGTTGGCCAAGGTAAAACCATTTTCCTCGCTGAGTGAAATATCAAGAAAAATTAAATCAATCTGCTGGCGAAAGAGAATTTTTTCAGCACTACTAATATCTTCAGCTTCAAAAATATCAGGATGATCAAGTTCCTTGCTCTGCTGAATTAAAAAAGTTAATTCCTGTCTTGCCAACATTTCATCATCAAGAATTAAAATGTTCATCTTTATCTCCTTTTTGATAAGGAATCTCATACCAGACGGTTGTTCCTTGATCTGTACTGTCAAAGTGTAACTGACTGGCACTGCCATAAAGTAAATTTAGGCGATTGTTTAAATTAACAAGGGCTGTTCCTGTTCCCTTGCTTTCAGATACGGTTTCCTGTCCTAATTTGTCAATCATATTAGGAGAAATACCCTGACCATTATCGCTAACGGCAACCTTGTAAAACTCTCCCTGATCTGTTATGGAAATGCGAATATGATTGTCTTTTTTGCGTTCTTTAAAAGCATGGCGTATCGCATTCTCAACCAAAACCTGCAAACCAAAAGGAGGCAGGGTCATTTTAGTCGAAACAGTAATATGATAATCCAGTTGGTATTTATCAGGAAAGCGCAGCTTTTCAAGATTCATATAAGCATCAACGTGCGCTTTTTCCTGTTCTAAAGTGATTTCTCTATCTTGTCCGCCTTGTAAACTGGTTCGGAAAAAAGTACTTAATTGCATGAGAGCATATCGGGCTTTGTTGGCATCAATGCGGATCAAGGCACTGATAGTGTTTATGGCATTGAAGAAGAAATGGGGATTAATCTGAGACTGCAAGGCCTTGATTTCAGCAATATTAGCCAACTTATTTTGTTCTTCGGCAATACCGGTGGCCAATTGTCCAGAAAAAATTTGTGAGAGACCTAGGGCAAGATTTTCTTCAACTTCAGTCATCTTCTTATCACCAGAAAAATACATTTTTAAGGCCCCAACCGTCTCATCATTGATCTTGAGCGGAACGACGATGGCTGAATTGAGGAGACAGCTTTGGTCTGGACAGGCAATGGCTGTTTTGTCTAAGGCAATTTGTGGCTGACCGTTTAAAATAACACTTTTTGAGAGATCCGTTTTGACCGCTTGTCCGGCAATATGATGATCTTGACCAACGCCGATATGAGCTAGGACATTGGTTCGATCAGTCAGACCAACGGCATCAAAATTAGTATGCTGCTTAATGATATTACACACTTTAGTAGCTGATTGCTGACTCAGTCCCTGTCTTAAATAAGGCAGGGTTTGCTGTGTCAAATCTAAAACGTCCCGAGTTTGAACGGCTCTCAGCTGTCTTTCATTGGATAAGTAGGTCTTGAGAATAGCTAGGAATAAGGTCGAACCTAGACTGTTAAGCAACATCATAGGAATGAAAATCAGTTTAACCAAATCCCAGCCAGTAAAGAAGCCGACAAAGAGCATTTGAATACTTTCAGCAACAATGCTGATGACAATGACCTGAGAAGTAGATGGATAAAGGTTATTAGTCTTTAATTGATCACCTAGTTGGCCACTAATATATCCTACCAAGGCAGAACTGATAATGTAAAATGCACCAGAAAAATTCCCTTGGAAGAAACGATGGACACCACCAATGAAACCTACAACAGTTCCGACCAAAGGGCCCCCCACTAAACTAGCTGTTGTAATAACCAAAGTTCTCGTATTAGCCAGAGAATCTGAATGAGAAATAGTCGTTAGAATAGGACGTTCCACCAAACTTTTATCGCTAGTGATTTCAATTCCTGTCATATTGGAAATAATGACGAAAATGCCAAAAATGATAATAAGAACCAGCTTTTCACGCTTAGAACGTTCTTCAATCAACTGTCGAAAATAGCTGTTATTGACTAGTAAAAATGCCAGAATCATGATAATACCAAGTCTCTGAAATAATAATATCATTAACATATTGTGCTTCCCCTATTATTTGACACCTAATATGGACAGTTACTTATTAGTCGAAAAAGAGCTCTTTTTCAAAGCACTTTTTTGATGACGTCTGTTTCTAATTTTCTATTGTAAACGTTTTATTTTAGATTTTCAAGCTTGCTTATTTTTAAAAGCTACTGGTGAGGTTGTCATGAAAAGGTTAGGTTGTATATATCATCAATTTAGATTTTTCTGTTATTTTCCATTCTTATGAGGAAAAAAGTGAACTGCCTCTCCATTTTTCCATTTCAAAAGGAAGTATAAATTTTCATTTTTTGGTATAATAATGACAGCTATATTAACGGAAAAGGAGCCAAGATAAAGACAGATAAAAAATCAAGAAAAACGGTCATTGTTTTAGAATTTAGAACAAGATTCCAAGAATAACGTTTTCCTTTGTCTTTAGATGAGATTTATGTCAGATTATTTATCAGTATCTTCTTTAACCAAGTATTTGAAATTAAAATTTGATCGTGATCCTTATTTGGAACGGGTTTATCTGACAGGTCAGGTTTCTAATTTCAGAAGACGCCCCAATCATCAGTATTTTTCTCTTAAAGATGAGAAAGCTGTCATTCAGGCAACCATGTGGAGCGGTATTTATAGGAAATTGGGCTTTGAGCTTGAAGAAGGCATGAAAATCAATGTCATTGGCCGTGTGCAGCTTTATGAACCCAGTGGTTCTTATTCTATCATCATTGAAAAAGCAGAGCCAGATGGTATCGGTGCACTGGCTATTCAGTTTGAACAACTTAAGAAAAAACTGGCTGAGGCTGGCTATTTTGACGATAGGCATAAACAAAGACTGTCGCAGTTTGTTAAAAAGATTGGTGTTGTCACCAGTCCTAGTGGGGCAGTTATTAGGGATATTATCACAACAGTCTCGCGTCGTTTTCCTGGTGTAGATATTTTACTTTTTCCAACCAAGGTTCAAGGTGAAGGGGCAGCACAAGAAGTGGCTGACAACATTCGTTTGGCTAATGAACGTACTGATTTAGACCTGCTCATTGTCGGTCGTGGCGGTGGTTCTATTGAAGATCTCTGGGCTTTTAATGAGGAAATTGTCGTGCAGGCCATTTTTGAATCGTATCTGCCCATTATTTCTAGTGTTGGACATGAGACGGATACAACTTTGGCTGATTTTGCGGCAGATCGCAGAGCAGCAACGCCAACGGCAGCAGCTGAATTGGCAACACCTGTGACCAAGGCTGATTTATTAGCTTTTCTTCAAGAAAGACAGATGAGATCTTATCAGGCTGTTATGCGTCTGATTAGACAAAAGGATGAACAAGTTAAGAAACTGCAAAGCTCAGTTATTTTCAGACAGCCTGAAAGACTCTATGATGCTTATGTTCAAAAATTGGATCATTTAAGAACGCGTTTGTTGACCAAGGTGCGGCAGGTTTATGATGTTTATGATAGTAAGGAACATTTGCTCAGACAAAGATTGTTGTCCCTTAATTTATCGGGGTGTATTCAGCGCTATCAAGCACAATTAAAGCAAGATCAGCGTTTATTGTTGAGCCATATGAGCAGTCAATATGATAGTAAATTAGCCCGTTTTGAAAAAGCGCAAGATGCGCTTTTGTCACTGGATACGACTCGGATTGTGGCGCGTGGCTATGCTATTGTTCAAAAAGATAATCACATTATTCAATCAACCCAACAGATCAAAAAAGGAGATCACTTGCATCTTGAAATGAAAGATGGGCAGATCCAAGTGGAGGTAGAAAATGTCAAACAAGAAGAAAACATTTGAAGAAAATTTACAGGATTTAGAAGAAATTGTGAACCAGTTAGAAAATGGCGAAGTTCCTCTCGAAGAAGCTATTGCTCAATTCCAAAAAGGAATGGTGCTTTCTAAAGACTTACAGAAAACCTTGGAGTCTGCTGAGAAGACCTTGGTCAAAGTCATGCAGGCTGATGGCAGTGAAGCAGAAATGGACGAGTTGTGAAAAATAAGATTAAATCCATTAATCAAGCTATTAAGCATTATTATGCGCAAACTCATGTGTCTCAGGATTTGGTTGAAGCGGTCTTGTACTCTGTTGATGCAGGCGGTAAACGGATTCGGCCTCTCTTACTATTGGAAATCTTGCAAGGCTTTGGTTTGGTACTTACAGAAGCTCACTATCAGGTGGCAGCAAGTCTAGAGATGATTCATACCGGCAGTCTCATTCATGATGACCTGCCTGCTATGGATAATGATGATTATAGGCGGGGACAGCTGACTAATCATAAGAAATTTGGTGAAGCAGCAGCCATCTTAGCAGGTGACAGTCTTTTTCTAGACCCTTTTGGTTTGCTGGCTAAGGCGGACTTAAGGGCTGATATCAAGATAAAATTAGTGGCAGAATTGTCAGATGCTGCAGGAAGCTATGGTATGGTCGGTGGACAAATGTTGGATATTAAGGGCGAACATGTTCAACTTGATTTAGACCAATTAGCTCACATTCATGCCAATAAAACAGGAAAACTCTTGACTTTTCCTTTTGTGGCCGCGGGAATCATAGCAGAGCTATCAGAAAAATCCCTTGCTCGGCTCCGTCAGGCGGGTGAATTAGTTGGTTTGGCTTTTCAAGTACGTGATGATATTTTAGATGTAACAGCTAGTTTTTCAGAACTTGGTAAGACCCCACAAAAGGATATCGAAGCTGATAAATCAACCTATCCCAGTCTCTTGGGCTTGGACAAGTCCTATGCCATTTTGGAAGATTCTCTCAACCAAGCGCAGGCTATTTTCCAAAATTTAGCTTTAGAAGAGCAATTTAATGCTGCTGGAATTGGAACAATAATAGAAAGGTTGCGTCTTCATGCCTAAGGAAAGAGTGGATGTTCTAGCCTATAAACAAGGACTTTTTGACACAAGAGAACAAGCCAGGCGAGGTGTTATGGCAGGTTTGGTTGTCAATGTCATCAATGGAGAACGTTATGATAAACCCGGCGAGAAAATTGATGAAGCGACTGAGTTAAAATTAAAGGGAGATAAATTAAAGTATGTCAGCCGCGGCGGTTTAAAATTGGAAAAGGCATTAAAAGTTTTTGCCATTTCAGTAGATAGACAGATAACTTTGGACATTGGCGCTTCAACGGGTGGTTTTACAGATGTTATGCTGCAAAATGGTGCTCAATTGGTTTATGCCGTTGATGTTGGAACCAATCAATTGGTGTGGAAATTACGTCAAGATGGGCGCGTTTGCAGTATGGAACAGTATAATTTCCGCTATGCAAAACGTGAAGATTTTGATCGAGGACGGCCAACTTTTGCTACCATTGATGTGAGTTTTATTTCACTCAATTTAATATTACCAGCCTTAGCTAAGATTTTAGCTGATGGTGGTCAAGTTGTTGCTTTAATTAAACCGCAATTTGAGGCAGGCCGTGAACATATTGGTAAGCACGGTATTGTTAAGGACAAGTCAGTCCACGAAACTGTTTTGAAGACAGTGACAACTTTTGCGACGAATTACGGATTCACAGTTAAAGGACTTGATTTTTCTCCCATTCAGGGTGGTCATGGCAATATTGAATTTTTAGCATATTTAGAAAAGTCCTCTCAAGCCCAAAATCAAGTCTTGGCTAAGATTAAATCAATTATTGAACAAGCACATAAGGAATTTTAAAAAAATGAAGAAAAGTGAACGATTAGAATTAATTAAAAAAATTGTTTTAGAAAATGAAATTGAAACACAAAAAGAATTGGTCAAACTTTTAGAGAACGAAGGCTTACAAGCAACGCAAGCGACAATTTCCCGTGATATTAATGAGGTCGGTATCATTAAAGTACCAGCTTCAAATGGGCGCTATATTTATGGCCTTTCTAAAGAGATAAGCAAAAAAGAGGTGTCAACACCAAAACCAGCTGAGACAGCAATCAAGGCTGTTTCAGATCAGATAGCAGGCTTAGAGCATCTCATTCATATTGATGTTGTTCCTGGAAATAGCTATTTATTGAAACGTTTTTTACTAGAGAGATTTAAAGGAATGATTTTTAGTTTGCTGGCAGATGATGACAGCTTGCTTTTGATTACTAAAAATGCTAAAGATAGTGATAAGATTCGTCGAGAAATCAAATCTTGGATGGCCAATTAGATCGATAAGGAGTGGGTATGCTTTTAGAAATTGCCATTAAAAATTTTGCTATTATTGAAGAAATCTCACTCAATTTTGAAAGGGGAATGACTGTTCTGACCGGTGAAACAGGTGCAGGGAAGTCTATTATCATTGATGCCATGAATATGATGCTAGGCAGCAGAGCCAGCATAGATGTCATTCGCCATGGCAGTCCTAAAGCAGAAATTGAGGGATTTTTCTCTGTGGATAAAAATCCCTCTTTAGAGCAGTTACTGTCTGATCAGGGAATTACTTTTTCAGATGAACTAATCATTCGCCGTGAGATTTTACAAAATGGGCGCAGCATTAGTCGTATCAATGGTCAAATGGTTAATCTGGCAACTCTGCGTGCCGTTGGGCAGTATTTAGTTGATATTCATGGACAGCATGATCAAGAAGAACTGATGCGGCCGCAAAAGCATATTCAATTGTTGGATGAATTTGGTGATGAGGCGTTTCAGGTAAGCAAGCAGCATTATCAGGACTTATTTGACCGCTATCGGGACTTACGTAAGCGCGTCTTGAATAAACGTAAGAATGAGCAGGAACATCAAGCACGTATTGAAATGTTGGAGTATCAGATAGGAGAGATTGAAGCAGCAGACTTACAATCTGGTGAAGATACCAAGCTCTTAAAACAACGTGATAAACTTATGAATCATAAGTTTATTGTTGATACCTTAACCAATGCTTATGTTTTGCTTGATAATGAAGATTTTTCGAGCTTAACCAATGTTCGTTCAGCTATGAATGATTTACAGAGTTTGGAAGAATATGATGCTGAGTACAAGGATTTGTCCAATAATCTCAGTGAATCTTACTATATTTTAGAAGATGTTAGCAAACGTCTAGAGACCATACTGGATCATATGGATTTTGATGCCAATGCTTTGGTTAAACTTGAAGCGCGTCTTGATGTTATCAACACCATCACGCGTAAGTATGGTGGCTCAGTTGATGATGTCTTGGCTTATTTAGACAATATCAGTAAGGAATACAATCATTTGACGGGAAATGACCTCGCTTTTGATGATATGGAAAAAGAACTTAAAACATTAGAACACTCATTATTGGAAGCAGCAGCTCAATTAAGTCAACAACGCCATAGCATTGCAGACGCTTTGTCTCAAGAGATAAAGCAAGAGCTTAAAGATCTCTATATGGATAAGGCTGATTTTAAAGTTGTTTTTGCTAAAGGAAAATTTAATCGCGAGGGAAATGAAACAGTTGTTTTTCATATTTCAACCAATCCTGGTGAAGACTTTAAGCCTTTGGTCAAAGTCGCTTCTGGCGGAGAGCTATCTCGTCTCATGTTAGCCATTAAGTCAGCTTTTTCACGTCGTGAAGATAAGACCAGCATTGTTTTTGATGAAGTCGATACAGGTGTTTCAGGACGTGTCGCGCAGGCCATTGCCCAAAAAATTTACAAAATAGGCAGTCACGGTCAAGTTTTAGCTATCTCCCATCTCCCGCAAGTCATTGCCATCAGTGATTATCAGTACTTTATTGAAAAACAAAGCAGCAAAGCCACAACTGTCTCAACGGTTCGCCTTTTAAATCAGGAGGAAAGAATTGAAGAAATCGCTAAGATGTTGGCAGGGGATAATGTGACCCAAGCTGCGCGCCAGCAAGCTAAAGAACTATTAAAAAAATAAGAGATTGGGGTATAGAAAGTATTTTAATAAATATGCTCTTACTTCAATCTTTTTGCTTTAATTTAGACTATTACTTCTAGTAGAAGAACTATTTTTAACTATCTTAAAGTTTAACAGCAAAGTGATTTTAATCCTTTCTGTCTTTTAAAATTTTCCCTAAATCTTGATTATTTGGTATAATAACAATACTAATATAATTTAGAAAAGAAAATGAAGCAGGATAGGAAATGAGTAAAATTAAAATTGTAACTGATTCTTCTATTACAATCGAGCCCGA
This sequence comes from Streptococcus troglodytae, assembly GCF_002355215.1. NCBI lineage: Bacteria > Bacillati > Bacillota > Bacilli > Lactobacillales > Streptococcaceae > Streptococcus > Streptococcus troglodytae. The sequence continues at coordinate 1,552,698 of NZ_AP014612.1, read as the reverse complement.
TTTAATTGAGGCATTGGATATCACTGTTGTTCCTTTAACCGTTATGGTTGATGGCATTGTTTATTCTGATAACGATCTTAAGGAAGATGGGAAATTTCTTTCTTTAATGCGAAACAGTAAGTCACTCCCTAAAACAAGCCAACCACCTGTTGGTCTGTTCGCAGAAACTTATGAAAAGCTTATTAAAGAGGGGGCGGAACAAATTGTTGCTATTCATATTACCCATTCTTTATCTGGAACAGTTGAGGCCTCACGTCAGGGAGCTAATATTGCTGGAGCAGATGTCACTGTACTAGATTCTGCCTTTACAGATCAAGCCATGAAATTTCAAGTTATTGCGGCTGCTAAGCTAGCTCAAAAGGGTAGCAGTCTAGAAGAAATTTTGGCAAGGGTTGAAAAAGTAAAAAAGAAAACCGAACTTTTTATTGGTGTCTCAACCTTAGAAAATCTGGTTAAGGGTGGACGAATTGGCCGTGTGACAGGCTTAATCAGTTCTCTTCTCAATATCAGAGTTGTTATGGAACTGAAAAACCATGCTCTTAATCCTATTGCAAAGGGACGCGGTAATAAAACGTTTAACAAATGGCTGGATAATTTGATTGTGACTATCAAAGACCGCAAAATTGCTGAGATCGGTATTTCCTATGCTGGGGCTTCAGATTTTGCTAATGGTCTTAGAGACAAATTGCAGGCTTATGTTGAGAAAGATATTGCTGTTTTAGAAACGGGCTCAATTATTCAGACTCATACAGGTGAAGGTGCTTTTGCAGTAATGGTGCATTATGAGTAAAAAAATTCCTAAAGGACCTGCTTTCTTTCTTGCAAACCTTCTTATTTTTAGCTTATTATTTTATTTTTTCATTCCAACAGCGAAGTTATCTTTTAAAAATAGCGGTCAGAAATCTTCATTAAACAAATCCAAAGCGACATTTTTTCACTATATTGCTATCGGTGATTCTTTAACACAAGGCGTTGGTGACACAACTGATCAAGGCGGTTTTATTCCCCTTTTATCGCAAGAGTTGAAATCGAATTATCACTATAATGTTTTAAGCAGTAATTATGGTGTTTCAGGCAATACAAGCCAGCAAATTTTGATACGGATGCGAAAAGAGAGAAAAATTCAAAAAAGTTTGAACAAGGCTAATTTAATGACCTTAACAGTCGGTGGAAATGATGTTATGACTGTTGTTCGAAAGGGATTAACAAACTTAAAAGTATCTTCTTTTAAGCGGCCAGCTAAAACTTATCAGAAGCATTTGCGAAAAATTATTCAGGTTGCTAGAAGAAAGAATAAGAATTTACCCATTTATATCATTGGTATTTACAATCCTTATTATTTAAATTTCCCTAATATGACGCAAATGCAGGATATTATTGACAATTGGAATAAAGGAACGCAAAAGGTTGTTGCAGAGTATAAAAATGTTTATTTTGTTCCCATAAATGATTTACTTTATAAAGGTGTTAATGGGGAGCAAAAGGCTGTTGGAACATCTGATAGTGAGGCGGAGTCAGGAGAAGTAACCAATGATGCTCTTTCTGAAGGAGATCGTTTCCATCCCAATAATATTGGTTATCAAATCATGTCAAAAGCAATAATGGAGAAAATTAGTGAAACAAAGAAGAACTGGAAATAAAAAAATTGGTGGAAATGGGCTTTTCTGCTTCTATTGGCCCTTAATATTGCTTTTTGGGGAGTGATTATTAGTCGTGTTTTGAGCGGCTACCATTCTAATACAACAACAAGTCAAACTGTAAGAAATCCTGTTAAGGTTGGAACAATTACGACAACCAAAGAACAATTAAATCAGACCTTGGCAAGTTATTTGAATGATTATCAGTCTAAGGGTATGACCTACAGTGTTCAACTAACTTCAACAAACATTGAATTTCAAGGGACTTATAAACTTCTAGGTTATAACGTACCTCTTTATATCTATTTTGAACCTTATCAATTAAAAAGCGGAGCTGTCCAGCTTAAAGTGGCTTCCTTTTCAGTAGGCAATCTTCCTCTGCCAGCATCAGAGGTTCTTAGTTATATTAAATCAAGTTACAAACTGCCAAATTTTGTTGATATCATTCCAGAGAAGTCTGTTGTTAATATCAATTTGCAAAAAATAGATAATGATGCAGGCATTTATTTAAAGTCAACAGCTATAAATTTGGTTAGTGATGAAATAAACTTTGATATTTTAAAGAAAAACGTTAAAATGGCATTAAATACTTGACCTATCTAAGTTTTTTAGGTAAGATAGAACCTGTTAAAGCCTATAAAGGCTTATAAAAATATTGGAGGATTTGTTAAATGGCTAACAAACAAGATTTGATTGCAAAAGTAGCAGAAGCTACTGAATTGACTAAGAAAGATTCAGCTGCAGCAGTAGACGCTGTCTTCTCAGCAGTATCATCTTACCTTGCAAAAGGTGAAAAAGTACAACTTATTGGTTTTGGTAACTTTGAAGTTCGCGAACGTGCAGCACGCAAAGGTCGCAACCCTCAAACAGGTGAAGAAATCAAAATCAAAGCTTCTAAAGTTCCAGCATTCAAGGCTGGTAAAGCTCTTAAAGACGCTGTAAAATAAGATTTCAGCAAATGTACGTTTCTAAAATTTAATCTTTAGATTTTAGAGTGTACAAACGTTTCAACTAAAAAGGCCATAGATTATGTACTGGCCCCAAAAAGTTGGACAAGAAATTATTGAAAGGATTTAGTCCTGTATTGCACAGGGCTGAGTCCTTTTAATTTTGTCTTGATTCGTTTATTATTGTAGTAAAAAATGAAGTTGGTGATGGCTTTTTCAAGTTGGTCGCGCATTTGAAAGTCTTTTCATATATGTTAATTTCATCAAAAAACACCCCTATCGTTAGATTTTCTGTCCAACTTTTAGGGTGCAGGTCAGTTTGTTATGGTCTTTTTAATGTTCTATTAGCATGTTTTCTTTTACAGTGAGTGCTACCATAATACTTGTTTGCTACTTCCCGTTCTAGCTGTGTCATATAGCTAAGTTATAATAATAGCAGATTATTTTTTCACAGTAATATAATCTTTTAAATTTCGACGAGGACCAACATTTTTACCATAACTGTTAACATAACCTACTCGTAGAATTAATTGAACAGGTTGTGATTTACCTAAATTTTGCTGCAACTTTTGATTATAGGAGGGAATTTCAATCATGGCACTAATCGGTTGAACTGCAATGTTATTTCTAACACAATCATACCAGAAAGCTTGCGATTTTTCACCAACAGCAATCCATTTAGAAATATTCTGTTCACCTGTAATTACAAAAAAACCTGCGCAGTTCTCTACTTGATTAATTAAAGTGTTCTTACTCTGTTTGACAAAATTATTACTCGTGGCATTCTTATGATTACTTGTTAGATAATAAAAGGTTTTAATTATAGGATTTAACCCTAACATATCACCAGAGATACCATCTTGTTTTTTCTCAGCTTCCTGATTAGAAAAACGCAACCATTTTCCCTGTTCTTTTAAAAAATCTTGACTTTTATACTGTTTAGCAGCAGCCGCGAGACTCCCTTTTTGTAGATATTTAAATATTTTACTTCCCTTAGCATAGTAGTAAACATTATCATATTTTTTAATTAAACTTGAAACGACTGTTCTATTAATTGGTTTTTTCTGGAATTTTCTTTTATCAGTATGACGTTTTTGGATGATATCCAATTGTTTATTGTTAATTTTATTATTTTTTATTTTTTGATAATTTATCAATACAACTTGATATTTGTTTTCTTTAGAAGGAGCAATATTAGAAATGCTAACATTATATCCATAAGCTTCGAATGATTTTTTTAGAGATTGAATATAACAACCAATTGAAATATAAAGTTCTCGATTATTTGGGTCAACGACATTTAAAGAACGCTTATTATTTAGAAAAACCCCTAATCTCTTTTGCTTAGGATCTAAATTAACTTTCCAACTCTGAGTATTATGAGAATTAGCTGCGAAAGAAGCATAGTATAACGCGTGTTCGATGTCTGATGAAGTTCTTTCTAATTGAATATTAGTTTGGGTATTAGCGGTTTTTCCAATAGTAAAAATAATGGCTCCTACACTAAAAAGAATAAATAAAAAGGCTGCTATTGTTGTAATAATAACTTTTTTCTTCATGTTCTTTTATCCTTTCTTGTAACATGCTAATAAAGTTAGAAATTCTTCTTCTAAAAAGGTTTTGTTATCAAGACCAAGTAAGCGATAATATTCTTTTTTGTTTTCTGCCATACGAATGATACCCGATAGTGCACTCCAGAAAAAAAGAGTTGATTGGTTAAAATCTAATTCTGTCTGAAGATAATTTAAGTGAACACCATCTTCAATAAGTTTGTTAATTAACTGATTTATATCTAACCCTAATTGGTAAATATCTCTATATACTTGAGGTGTTTCTTTAGAGGTAATATCAACATTGATATTACCAATCATTCCGTCAAAATATATTGGATAGTTTTCACATAGTTTTTGCAATGCAAAACAAATTTTTAAATAATTTTTCTGCCACTCTTCTTGAGTGCTTGGTTGAATCTGAATAATTTTTTCCATAGTCTCGTAAAGCCATTTGGCATGTTTATAAACTAATGAGAAAAAGATTTCTTCTTTATTTTCAAAATAAACATATAAAGTTGCTTTACTATATCCAGCTAATTTAGCAATATTATCCATTGTTGTATCAGTAATACCTTTACTGATAAAGAGTGTGTTAGCAGCATCTGAAATATTTTTACGATGAATACGAGCAGGTTCTTTTTTTCGTCTCGCCATAAGAGATCCTCCTATAATTAATTAAACTATTAGTTTAATTAATTATAGTATATTTCTTTTTTTGTCAATTTTAAACTTCTTTGAATTAATTATCTTAGGATTGTTTGAATGATTTTTAGAGTTAAAATTGATAGATAGTTTTTGGCATATTTTTTATCATTTAGGGAAAGTAAAGGCTGCTTGATGATGCTAGGCACTGATTTTCCTGTATCTTTAAAAAATAGTGTATAATAGAAAAAAAGAATAACGAAGGAGTCAAAAATGAGTCTGCATTCTCATAATAATGATCCGAATAAGGATGTTTATGATCATGTATTAACGCATTTAAAAGAAAAGCATATTCGTATTACTAAAACACGGGAAGCTGTTATTGCTTACATGATTAACTCCCATCACCATCCGAGTGCAGAACAAATTCATAAGGATCTTCTTCCTCAGTATCCAAGTATGAGTTTAGCAACGGTCTATAATAATTTGAAAGTCCTGATTGATGAAGGCTTTGTTGTTGAATTAAAGCTAAGCAATGATAATACAGCTTATTTTGATTTTATGGGGCATCAGCATTTGCATGTTGTTTGTGAGTTTTGTGGTAAGATTACTGATTTTGTAGACACTGATATTTCTCATATCAAGCAAGAAGCATACAAGCAGACAAATTATGTGATTACGAGAGCGCAGCTTTTGATTTATGGTATTTGTCCAGACTGTCAAAGCAAGAAAACAAAAAAAGCTGATTAATTTGCTTGTTGATTAGAGAGAGAAAACTTATCATATGAGGAACTAGGAGGTGAGTCATGAAATGAAATTTATTATCATTGTTTTAATGGTGTTTTCTATTGTTAAAATCATTAGTATTATTTGGGTAAGTAAAATAATGAAGCCAAAGCCGATGCCTCCAAAAGAAATTGAGGAGTATGATCACAAGGAAGATCAAAAAGATGGCTTTGATTTTTAAAAAGGCCTGACTGAGGAGATTCTCAGTCAGGCCTTTTTGTATACAGAAATAAAAAGATTTCTTTAAGCCATAGCCTTCAGCTTGCCACGAAAGTCTTCCAAAGTTTCATAACCTTTTTCTGTCATGATGGCTTTTAACTCTTTAGTAATGCGTTTGAAAATTTGAGGGCCTTCTTGATGAAGAGCTGTCCCGATTTGAACCATGCTGGCACCACAGAGAATATGCTCGAAAGCATCGCGACCTGTTTTGACACCGCCGGTTCCGATAATTTGAATAGATGGATTAAGCCGTTTGTAAAAAGCATGGACATTAGCCAGCGCTGTTGGTTTGACGTAATCCCCACCGATGCCTCCAAAGCCATTTTTGGTTTAATAACGACCGTTTCATCTTCAATAACTAAGCCGTTTCCAATAGAATTAATACAATTAACAAATGTCAGAGGATATTTATTGAAAATAGCAGCTGCTTGATCAAAATGTACAATGTCAAAATAAGGTGGTAACTTGATACCTAGTGGTTTAGTGAAGTAAGAGAAAACTTCTGAAAGGATTTGGTTCGTTGTTTCAAAATCATAGGCAATTTGTGGTTTACCGGGAACATTTGGACAGGAAAGATTGAGTTCCACTAAACCTTGATATTCGCTGGCTTCAACCATCTTAAGAATGGTATGGGTTTCTTCTGGTGACATGCCAACTAGGGATAAAAAGTGATTTTTGCTATCGGGCTGTTTTTGTAATTCTGTGACATAGTCTAAGTAATAGCTAATACCTAGATTAGGCAAGCCCATTGAATTAATAGAGCCTAATTTTGTGTCAGCATAGCGGGGTTGAGGATTGCCTGCACGTTCTTCTAGTGTACCAGTCTTGGTAACAAAAGAACCTGCTTCCGAATGATCAATAGCCGCTAATTCGTCACGTGTCATGCAGTAAACCCCTGCAGCATTCATGAGACAATTATCAAAGTCAAAAGAGCCAATTGTTGTATGAGTTGAAACCATGTGACCTCCAAAATAATAAATTTTTTCTATTGTAACACTAGATAGGGGCCGCTGCAAGCTTATTTAAGAATCTTCTTATGATTTTATGGCTTTCTTATTGGTGTCGACTTCTTTTTATTACTATATTTTTTCGGGTAATTTACGTTTTTTTATGAAATATACAGTTATGTTAAATTCAGTCGAATAGTCTTGATTCAGAAACATTAAATGCTAAAATGATTTTTAAATACTAAATTAACGCTTTAAGAGCTTGCTGCAAGCTGATAGAAGCTTAGATAAGGGGATTTTTATGAATACGGTAACTTTGGATTCAATGGCCCTTGACAACTTTGAGGTAGCAGATATGGCTGTTCTTTCAGATGCTGAAGGGGGAGGCTTGTTACTTGGCCTTGCGGGAGCTACTTTTGGATTCATTGGCGGAGCGGCTGTAGGTGCAGGGCTTGGTACGGTAACTGTGCCTATCTTTGGGACAGTGTCTGGAGCGGGAGCTGTAGGTGCGAGTACTGGCTTTGCCTGTATGATGGCCGGATTAAGTTATGATAAATGTGGACCATTGATTTAATAGGATTGCTTATGTTTTTAGAGAAATATCGGCGCTATATATTTTTAAGTTATATGCTCCTAGCTTTATTGTGTGTATTGATTCCCAACAATGACGCCAAGTTAATTATATTTACTTTGCTAATATTGCAATCTCTTTTTGTTATTGTAATATACTTAAAAAGTAATAGGTGATAATAATTAAGCTATTAGATAACTATTCATTAACTATACTAGTTGGGCTAACATTTACCACTATCCTTGTACCTAACGATTTCATAAGGCGACTGTCCGTAAGTTTAATTGTGATTGAGAGTATATAATATTAATCTTAATTTATACAGTAAAGATTATTTTCTTTCTTAAGAGAAGAAAATAATCTCCCTTGAATCTTTAAATCGCCCCGCTTCCGTCACAATGCCGGGGTAATTTTCTGAAATCTTCTTTTATATCTCTCTGAGGTGTTTTTTCATATACCCAAGTGGCTAACTTCATTTTAGAACTTTGGACTTTTGCTTTTGAAACAGGAGATTTCAATCTTTTTAGAAAATTTAGTAGATTTTTTCATGATATTTTTGTAAAATAAAACAGTAAACTATTTGACCTGTCGTCAAGAATAAAAGGAGAATTTTAATGGTAAAATTAGTATTTGCTCGTCATGGTGAATCAGAATGGAACAAGGCTAACCTTTTTACTGGCTGGGCTGATGTTGACCTTTCAGAAGAAGGAACGCAACAAGCAATTGATGCCGGCAAACTCATTAAAGAAGCAGACATCAAATTTGATATTGCTTTCACATCAGTTTTGACACGTGCAATCAAGACAACTAATTTGGCGCTTGAATATTCTGATCAACTTTGGGTCCCAGTTGAAAAGTCATGGCGTTTGAATGAACGTCACTATGGTGGCTTGACTGGTAAAAATAAAGCGGAAGCTGCGGAAAAATTTGGAGACGAACAAGTTCACATTTGGCGTCGCTCATATGATGTATTGCCGCCAGCTATGGCTAAAGACGATCCATACTCAGCACACACTGACCGTCGTTATGCAAACCTTGATGATACGGTTATTCCAGATGCAGAAAACTTAAAAGTCACCTTGGAACGTGCTCTTCCATACTGGGAAGATAAAATTGCTCCAGCTCTTAAAGATGGAAAAAATGTATTTGTTGGAGCACATGGTAACTCTATCCGTGCTCTTGTAAAACATATCAAACAATTGTCAGATGATGACATTATGGGTGTTGAAATTCCAAACTTCCCACCATTAGTTTTTGAATTTGACGAAAACTTGAATGTCACTGCTGAATACTATCTTGGTAAATAAGAAATAACAATTGTTTAAAAGTCTTATTTGTTTGGTTATAGAAGAAATTGGAATAATCAAGGATTAAGAGCTGGTTTTCTCCTATTTTCTTCTTTGATAATAGTGATTTGAGAGGTTAGGATTTTGTTATCTCGACCTCTTTTTTCTTGTTTTCATAATATTTTGTTAATTTTTGCACAGATTTGACGAAAATATCATAAGTTTTTATTTAAATTGTGATAAAATAAAAGACATAGTTTCATAAATAGGAGGAAAAATGGTATCCCAAAAAAATAAATCTAAAAAGGGTCAATCTAAAACGTTTACCTTAATTTCAAATAGAATTAATCTCCTATTTTTTTTGATTGTCGCTTTGTTTACTATTTTGCTTTTGAGGTTAGCTCAGATGCAGCTTTATGATGCAAAGTTTTACAAATCTAAATTGACAGAGTCAACAACATATACTATAAAGACCTCCAGCCCTCGCGGACAAATTTATGATGCTAAAGGGGTGGCTTTAGTGGAAAACGAGGTTAAAGAGGTTGTTGCCTTTACAAGAAGCAATACCATGACTGCCAAGGATATTAAAGCAAATGCAAAAAAGTTAGCAGATATGGTGACTTTAACTGAGTCTAAGGTAACCAAACGTCAGAAGAAGGATTACTATCTGGCAGATCCAAAAAATTATCAAAAAATCGTTAAAAAATTACCAAATAATAAAAAATATGATAACTTTGGAAATAACCTAACGGAATCGAAGATCTATGCAAATGCTGTTAAAGCAGTTCCAAACAGTGCTATTGATTATTCTGAAGATGAGAAAAAAATCATTCATATTTTCAGCCAGATGAATGCAACTTCTGTTTTTAATACAGCTTCATTAACAACAGGAGATTTAACAGCTGAGCAAATTGCAGTATTGGCTACAAGCAAATCAGATTTAAAGGGAATTTCTGTTAAGACTGACTGGGAACGTAAAACAGATAAAAATTCTATTACTTCTATTATCGGTAAAGTTTCCAGTCAAAAAACCGGTCTGCCTGCTGAAGAAGCCAATAACTATGTTAAAAAAGGCTATTCTCTGAATGACCGCGTTGGGACATCCTACCTTGAAAAGCAATATGAAAATGATTTGCAAGGCAGTCGTACTGTTCAAGCAATCAAGGTTAACAAAGAAGGTAAAATTATCAGTGATAAGACCACTGCCAAAGGAACTAAAGGAAAAAATCTGAAGTTAACCCTTGATCTTGAATTTCAAAAAGGTGTTGAACAAATTCTTAACCAATATTTTAATTCTGAATTAGCATCTGGAAATACCAAGTATTCTGAAGGCGTTTATGCTGTTGTTCTTAACCCGAACACAGGGGCAGTTCTTTCTATGGCTGGTTTGGAACATGACCTTAAAACGGGCGAAGTATCTTCTAATGCTCTTGGAGCAGTTACTGAAGTCTTTACTCCGGGTTCCGTTGTTAAAGGGGCGACTTTGACAGCTGGTTGGGGAAATGGTGTTTTATCAGGCAATCAAGTACTCAATGACCAGCCTATTCAATTTGCGGGTTCAAGCCCTATTAACTCTTGGTTTACCAATGGTTCAACTCCGCTTACAGCAAGTCAATCCTTAGAGTATTCTTCTAATACTTATATGGTTCAATTGGCTTTAAAATTAATGGGACAAGATTATCATAGTGGTATGACCTTATCAACAGATGGCTATAAGGAAGCTATGGAGAAATTAAGAGCTACTTATGCTCAATATGGTTTGGGTGTCTCAACGGGAATTGACCTCCCGGGAGAGTCAAAGGGCTATACGCCAGAACATTATGATCCTTCTAATGTTTTAACAGAATCATTTGGGCAGTTTGATAACTATACGACTATGCAGCTGGCACAATATGCTGCTGCTGTCGCAAATGGCGGCAAACGTATTGCTCCTCATTTGGTTGAAGGTATCTATGATAATAATAAAACAGGCGGTTTAGGAAATCTTGTTCAATCTATTGACACCAAAGTTTTAAATAATGTTTCTATCTCTAGCGATGACATGGGGATTATCAAGGAAGGTTTCTATAATGTTGTTAACGGTGGTAGTTATGCAACAGGGAAGACTCTTGCAAAAGGGGCAAGTGTTCCCATTTCGGCAAAAACAGGGACAGCCGAAGCTTACGTGACAGGAGATGATGGTAAGTCTGTTTATACATCCAATTTAAACGTTGTTGCCTATGCACCAAGCAGTAATCCTCAAATTGCTGTAGCTGTTGTCTTGCCACATGAGACAGACCTTCATGGAACCACTAGCCATGCTATTACGAGGGATATTATCAATCTTTATCAAAAGATGTATCCAATGAATCAGTGAGGAAAAAAAGAATGCTCTACCCAACACCTATTGCCAAACTTATTGAGAGTTTCACAAAATTACCGGGTATTGGTATCAAAACAGCGACTCGCTTGGCTTTTTATACGATTGGTATGAATGATGAAGACGTTAATAACTTTGCTAAAAATCTTCTAGCTGCTAAACGAGAATTGACCTACTGTTCTGTTTGTGGCAATCTGACAGATGATGATCCTTGCAATATTTGTACAGATGAAAGCAGAGACCGCTCGACTGTTTTAGTAGTTGAAGATAGTAAGGATGTTTCTGCAATGGAAAAAATTCAGGAATATCATGGTCTTTATCATGTTTTACACGGTCTGATTTCTCCCATGAATGGTATTGGTCCTGATGATATTAATTTGAAAAGTCTTCTGACACGCCTACGCGATAATAGTGATATTCATGAAGTCATTATCGCAACTAATGCCACAGCAGATGGAGAAGCAACGGCTATGTATATTTCCAGAGTTCTCAAACCTGCTGGTATTACAGTTACACGTTTAGCGCGTGGGCTTGCTGTTGGTTCTGACATTGAGTATGCTGATGAAGTAACTCTGCTTCGAGCAATTGAAAACAGGACAGAGTTATAAAGGAGTGGCATTGCATACCTCTTCTTTTGGTATTTATTTTTCTATAAAAAACCAATTGGCCGATATTTCCAATTGGTTTTTCGTTGAATTGGGAAAACATGATATTTCTTGTAAACTCTAGTCTGCAGCATATCTTTCCAATATTTTTTGAAAATGCTTCCTATTTGTGATATGATTATTAAGAATTATTAGAATAGAAAAGGAATCTTATGTCTAAAGAAACGCTTGTTTTATTATATGGTGGTCGTTCTGCAGAACGTGATGTTTCTGTGCTCTCAGCTGAGAGTGTCATGCGGGCCATAAATTATGACAACTTTTTAGTCAAAACTTATTTCATTACGCAAGCGGGTGAATTTATCAAAACACAGGAGTTTGACAGCCAACCATCAGAAACCGACAAACTGATGACAAATGACACGATTATTGCTTCTCAAAAGATTAAGCCAAGTGATATTTATGAGGAAGGAGCAGTTGTTTTTCCTGTCCTTCATGGACCTATGGGAGAGGATGGTTCTATTCAGGGCTTTCTTGAAGTTTTAAAAATGCCTTATGTGGGAACCAATATTCTGTCATCTAGTGTAGCTATGGATAAGATTACAACAAAGCAAGTTTTAGAAAGTACGGCTACTATTCCTCAAGTAGCTTATGTTGCTCTTGTTGAAGGCGAGCCTTTAGAAAGCAAGTTGGCAGAAGTTGAAGAAAGATTGATTTATCCTGTATTTGTTAAACCAGCCAATATGGGTTCTAGTGTTGGTATTTCTAAAGCGGAAAATCGCACTGACTTAAAACAAGCTATTGCACTTGCTTTGAAATATGACAGTCGTGTTTTAATTGAACAAGGTGTGGATGCACGTGAGATTGAGGTTGGTATTTTAGGAAATACTGATGTTAAAACAACTTTACCGGGAGAGGTTGTCAAAGATGTGGCCTTTTATGATTATGAAGCCAAGTATATTGATAATAAGATCACCATGGCTATTCCGGCAGAAATAGATCCTGTTATCACTGAAAAAATGCGGGAGTATGCTGCAATAGCTTTTCGAACTTTGGGCTGCTGTGGGCTTTCTCGCTGTGATTTCTTCCTAACAGAGGATGGGAAAGTTTATTTGAATGAACTCAACACTATGCCCGGCTTTACGCAATGGTCTATGTATCCCCTTCTTTGGGAAAATATGGGGCTGTCTTATTCAGATTTGATTGAAGAATTAGTTAGTCTTGCTAAAGAAATGTTTGTCAAACGTGAAGGCCATTTGATTTAAAGATAATAAAGCTCTTGCTTCATATCTTGTTCTTTAAGAAGAATAGATATGAAGCTAGGGTCTTTTTTCTTGCTTTTTGCAAAGCGTAAACTTGTCTATATTTGATTTTTATGGTCTGAAAATGTTGCTTTATGGGCTACAAAAAATCAGAGAGGGATGTCTCTCTGATTGACCATTTAAAAATTTGCAAGTTTTCGTAATTCTGGAATCCGCTGCAACTGAGGCACAATTGCCATAGTGACTAGGATCCAAACGGGAATTTCAAAGATTTTTAACCAACGCCCTGCTGCAAATTGTGCCCAAAATGGGACACCATAGTAAATCTGGATGAGCAATGGAGTGAAGATAAAGCTTCCGATAAGCATAATGACTGCTGTAGCCATAGTAACGTGCAGCCAGTCTTTTTATTTGCCCAGTTTAGTGATTTTTGATAAAAGAAAAGTCCATAAAAAAATCCCTGAATGGCTTTTAGTAGTGTCCACCAGATGATAAAGTTACCTGCACCACTAGATAAGTTATCCACCACATCCAAAATCGCTAGGCTAATAAAGGACCAGATTGGTCCGCCAATCATACCAATCATCACATTAACAATGAAAGTTGGGCTGATAATCAGTTGTTGGGGAATAATGGGAATGGAAAATTTTCCAATCGCAAAAGCTAAGGCAATCAACATGGCCAAAGTGACCAAGCGCTGCGGACTAAGCTTAGGTGATTTAAACATAGTATTCATTTTTGGCTCCTTAATGTAAAATGGAGCTGTTTAATCAAGCTGGTAGAGCTTGAGAACAGCGGATGCAATGATTCACCGCGCTTATAGCTTCGTTGTGTGACGACATCCCATTCACACACACTTAACGCGAATCATCTACTCTGTGCAAAGCAGGCTTTGCTCTTTTATTTTATCACAAATTTTAATGATGGCTAGAAAAATTTTGAAAATTCAGGAAATAGTTTTTGCAAATATATTGAAAATTCAAAAATTAAGCGTATAATGAAGTTTAAAAGGTGAAAATCTTATTTTCTCCCCTAGCCTTTTGGTTAGTAGATCTCTCTTTTTATTATTTTAGGAGGCAATGATGGAAAGTTTAACTCAATTTTCAAAAAAACTTAGTAAATGGTTTACACTTGTTGTCGTTATCTGGGCCGTTTTTAATTACTTTTTGCCCACAGCTAGTAGCTGGGTTATTCCCAATACGTCTTACTTGTTAGGTATTATTTTGTTCGGAATGGGGCTAACCTTGACTACTGAAGATTTTGTAAGAATCTCCAAACGTCCAGTGCCCGTTGCTTTGGGGACAGTCGCTCACTATGTTATCATGCCTAGTTTGGCATGGCTGCTCTGCTTGATTTTTCATTTGAAGGGTGCAACAGCAGCAGGAGTCATTTTAGTTGGTTCTTGTCCTAGTGGAACATCGTCTAGTGTTATGGCTTTCCTATCTGGTGGGGATGTGGCTTTGGACGTATCTATTGAAATCTTATCGACTTTGCTGGCACCTGTAATGCTGCCTTTGCTCTTATCTGTTTTGGCTGGGCAATATATTGCAGTGCCAGCGCTCAGCCTCTTTTTATCTACTTTACGAATTGTTGTTGTTCCCATCATTTTAGGGGTGCTGATTCATACCCTTTTTGGCAAGAAAATCGCTGCTATCATTAAGCTAATGCCCTTGATCTCACAGGTCGCTATTCTTTTGATTATTGGTGCTGTTGTTTCAGCTAATCATGCCAATATTTTCACAGCAGCTACAGCCTTAGTGATTCCGGTTGTTATGCTTCATAACCTGTGTGGATATAGTCTGGGGTATGCTTTTGCCAAATTATTGCATTTAGAAGAACCACAGCAAAAGGCTATTACTTTTGAGGTTGGTATGCAAGACTCTAGCTTGGGGGCAACACTTGCCATGAAATATTTTGTTCCGCAAGCAGCTATTCCTTCAACTATTTTTTCGATTTGGCATAATATTTCTGGTTCCATTCTATCATCTTGGTGGAAAAATCATTCACAATCTCATTTAACAGAAAGAAAGTAAATCCGCTGAGAATCTCTAATTTGTTTATGTTATAATAAAAGAGCGAAAAGCTCTTTTTATTTTTTAGGAGAAGCAAAATGAAGTTAACTTTACAAGAGATAGCCTCGGTTGTAGGTGCTCAAAATGATGTCAGTCTTTTTGAAGATCTTACCATCAATGCTATTGAATTTGACAGCCGCCAGATAAAGACAGGTGATTTATTTTTACCACTGCAGGGTGCACGTGATGGCCATGAGTTTATTGGTACTGCTTTTGCAAATGGTGCTGTTGCTACTTTTTCTGAAAAAAACATAACCAGTAATTATCCCTATATTTTAGTTGTCGATTGCTTGAAAGCTTTTCAGGATTTGGCGCAATACTATTTGGAGAAAATGCGGGTTGATGTTATTGCTATAACAGGCTCTAACGGAAAAACGACCACAAAGGACATGATAGCAGCTATTTTAGCAACTACTTACAAGACTTACAAGACACAAGGTAATTATAATAATGAAATTGGTCTGCCTTATACGGTTTTACACATGCCTGATGATACTGAAAAAATTGTACTTGAAATGGGTCAGGATCATCTTGGTGATATTGCCCTTTTGTCTAATCTTGCCCATCCCCACATCTCTGTTGTCACCTTGATTGGTGAAGCTCATTTAGAGTTCTTTGGCAGCCGTGAGAAAATTGCTGAAGGAAAAATGCAAATTACTCAAGGAATGGATGGTCATGGGATTCTTATTGCACCAGCGGATAAAATCATTAATTCATTTTTACCAGAAAAGCAAAAGGTTATTCGTTTTGGAGCTGATGAAGATATTTTTGTGACCGAATTAGAAGAGCATAAAAACTATCTGAACTTTAAAACGAATTTCCTAGATAATGAGATTAAATTGCCAGTAACTGGTAAATATAATGCTACCAATGCCATGATTGCTAGCTATGTTGGAAAACTGCTTAATGTCTCTGAAGAAAAGATTATCTCTGCACTGGCTCAGCTCAATCTAACCCGTAATCGGACTGAATGGAAAAAAGCAGCTAATGGTGCAGATATCTTATCTGATGTTTATAATGCTAATCCAACAGCCATGAAGCTTATTTTGGAGACATTTTCCAGCATTCCAGCAAATGATGGCGGCAAGAAAATTGCTGTTCTAGCTGATATGAAAGAATTAGGAGACAGTGAGTTAGCCTTACATGCAGCTATGATTAAAAGTCTAGATCCTGCAGTGATAGATTATGTCTTTCTTTTTGGACCACTAATGCAAGCTCTAGCAGATGAAGTCGCTAAGGTCTATCCAACAGATAAGTGGCACTACCTTGCTCAAGCTGATCAGGTAGATGACCTCACTGAGCAAATTCAAAAAGTATTAGGCCCTAATGATCAAATACTCCTAAAGGGTTCAAATTCCATGAAATTAACTCAAGTTGTGGAGTGCTTGGAGAAGTGAAAAGCAAAATCTTTTCTTTCTCTTTGATGATTGTTCCTAATCTATCTGAGAAACTTAAAAATAGTTATTCTTTAATAAAAGCAATAAACAATTGAAAAAAATTAACAATGAAAGCATTTTTAACGCCACACCAAACGCAGCCACCAGAAATCTCACCACTTTTATATCTTTTAATGGTAACCGTTTTGCTCTTACTCAGTTATACGTCTTTTAAGTATTACCAAAGTTCTTTATATACTCGAACTTT
This sequence comes from Streptococcus troglodytae, assembly GCF_002355215.1. Classification (NCBI taxonomy): domain Bacteria; kingdom Bacillati; phylum Bacillota; class Bacilli; order Lactobacillales; family Streptococcaceae; genus Streptococcus; species Streptococcus troglodytae. Next base: position 1,536,171 of record NZ_AP014612.1, on the reverse strand, counting down.
TAAAATGATTCAGGCTATTCAGTTACTTACTCTTTATAGTTGGTATCTGTTTTTTGCTATTCCGATTTCTAATAGTTTGCCGTTTTATCATTGTCGTCTTGCTATGTTTGCCCTTTTATTGCTACCGGATAAAACGAAATTGAAACAGTATTTTGCACTTATGGGAGTTAGTGGTGCTATTTTTGCTATTGGTTATCCTATCATGGATGCTTATACTTTTCCACATATTACTGCTTTTTCATTTATCATTGGGCACTATGCTCTTTTGGTTGGAAGTATTATTTACCTTATGCGTTATTATAAGTCAAATGTTCTCAGTTGGAAAGCTATTATTCTCTACACGTTTGTCTTAAACCTCTTTTTAGTGATTATTAATTATTTGACCGGCGGCAATTATGGGATCCTGCGTTATACACCCTTTATTGCCAATAGGCCCCTCCTAGTGCGCTATCTAGCCGTAACCCTTATTTTAACTGCTATGCTGCTGCTAATTGATTGGGTATTTATCAGGAGGGAATATGGAAAAAGCAAGAGCAGAAAAGGTAAGGTGACATTTTGAAAAGACTGAAGGGGACAACTGCGGGCTTTTTCCTTATTTGAATTCCTTTTTATTTTCTATTATAATAAAAGAACTGTTGTGGATGCAGCTCTTTTTGCATATCAAAAATAGCATTTTAGTATGAACACTATTAAAAGCTCTGCTATTAAACATAAAAAGAAAAGGAAATAAGATGAACTTACAAGAAGAAATTAAGAAACGTCGGACTTTCGCCATTATCTCTCACCCAGATGCTGGTAAGACGACAATTACAGAGCAATTGCTCTATTTTGGAGGCGAAATCCGAGAGGCTGGTACTGTTAAAGGAAAGAAAACGGGGAATTTTGCCAAGTCTGACTGGATGGATATTGAGAAACAACGTGGGATTTCGGTAACTTCGTCTGTCATGCAGTTTGACTATGCGGGAAAACGGGTCAATATCCTTGATACACCAGGGCATGAGGATTTTTCTGAGGATACTTACCGAACACTGATGGCGGTAGATGCTGCTGTTATGGTCGTGGACTCTGCCAAGGGGATCGAAGCACAGACAAAAAAGCTTTTTGAAGTTGTCAAGCATCGTGGTATCCCTGTCTTTACTTTTATCAATAAATTGGACCGTGATGGTCGCGAACCGCTGGATTTATTGGAAGAATTAGAAGAGGTATTGGGGATTGCCTCTTATCCTATGAATTGGCCTATTGGTATGGGAAGATCTTTTGAGGGTCTCTATGATTTGTACAATCAGCGTCTTGAACTCTACAAAGGTGATGAGCGTTTTGCCTCTATTGAAAATGGTGACAAGCTCTTTGCTAACAATCCTTTCTATGAACAAGTCAAAGAAGATATTGAACTTTTGACTGAAGCGGGAAATGAATTTTCAGAAGAAGCCATTTTAAAGGGTGAACTGACGCCTGTCTTCTTTGGCTCGGCCCTAACCAACTTTGGTGTCCAAACTTTCTTGGATTCTTTCTTAGCATTTGCACCAGAACCACACGGTCACAAGACCACTGACGATAAAGTGGTTGATCCTTTAGATAAAGACTTTTCAGGTTTTGTTTTTAAAATCCAAGCTAATATGGATCCCCGTCACCGTGACCGTATTGCCTTTGTGCGGATTGTCTCAGGTGAATTTGAACGCGGCATGTCTGTCAACCTTGCCCGCACTGGTAAGAGCGTTAAGCTATCAAACGTCACTCAGTTTATGGCAGAATCTCGTGAAAATGTGATGAATGCTGTTGCTGGTGATATTATCGGAGTTTACGATACAGGAACTTATCAGGTTGGTGATACCCTAACTGTTGGTAAAAATAAATTTGAATTTGAGCCACTGCCAACCTTTACACCAGAGCTCTTTATGAAAGTTTCTGCTAAAAATGTTATGAAGCAGAAGTCTTTTCATAAGGGCATTGAGCAATTGGTGCAAGAAGGTGCTATACAGCTTTATACCAACTATCAAACTGGTGAATATATGCTTGGAGCAGTCGGCCAGCTCCAGTTTGAAGTTTTCAAACACCGCATGGAAAATGAATACAATGCGGAAGTTGTCATGACACCTATGGGTAAGAAAACGGTGCGTTGGATTAAGGAGGAAGATCTTGATGAACGTATGTCTTCCAGCCGCAATATATTGGCTAAAGACCGCTTTGACAAGCCCGTTTTTCTCTTCGAAAATGACTTTGCTCTTCATTGGTTTGCAGATAAATATCCAGATATAGTTTTGGAAGAGAAGATGTAAAATGATTTGTTTAAAACTCACAGATAAGCATCAACCATTTTTGGTTTGGTGTTTTTTAGATAGAAAAAATCTCAAAAATACATTACGTAAGTATTGCTAAATATTTCTTTTATGTTACAATATAGATGAAAAAAAGAAGATGGAGAAAGATTATGAATCAAAAAGTAGTCGTTATTTCATCATTTTACATGTTCGTCGTCTATTAATTTTCAAGGGCAGTGTATCATAATGATAGGAGTGTGAAACTTATGAAAAGAATTGATATTAATCATCAAGCACAACGTTTTTCTATTCGCAAATATGCATTTGGAGCTGCATCTGTTTTAATTGGCTGTATCTTATTTTTAGGTACCCAAAATGTTGCTGCACAAGAGCAAGGTTCCCAATTGCCAGCAAGTGAGGACGCAGTTGTTAATGTAGCTGAAAATTCGGTTGCTGTCAACCAAGCAGTTACAGATAAGGCAGCAGATCAAACAACTTTAACAGAAACACCAGTAGTTGCAGTTGAGGAGAAAGAAAATAATGATGACAAAGGTGCAAAACCCGTCAAAGAAGATGTGAATCCTACTGTTTCAAAGACAGCAAATGAAGGGGAAGCTTCTGCAGTAACAGCTGTTGATACTAAAAATTCAGAACCGCAAGCCAGTGTTGAAACTGTCTCAAGTGAAAAAGCCGAAAAAGAAATGGTCGCTTCGGCTCCAGCTAAGGAGACAGAGACAGGACGAAATGAGAAAGCGATAGCAGCAAATCTTATGCAAAGACAAGCTAAGGCTGTCTCAATTCCATCGCAAGGCAATTATGTTTTCCAAGAAACAACTCCTGTTAAAAATGCAGCCAGTATGTCCAGTCCAACCCAATTTCATTTTAATAAAGGTGATAAAGTCTTTTATGATAAGGTTTTAGAAGCGGATGGACATCAATGGATTAGCTATGTGTCTTACAGTGGTATTCGTCGCTATGCTCCTATTGCTGTGACAATTGAAGAATTGAAGCAAAAAGAAATTGTTCAGCAAAATTTACCGGCACAAGGAACTTATCACTTTACTAAACAAGCAGACGTTAAAAATGATGCTAAACTGTCTAGTCCGACCCAATTCTCTTTTTACAACGGAGATCACGTTTTTTATGATAAGGTTTTAGAAGCGGATGGACATCAATGGATTAGCTATGTGTCCTACAGTGGTATCCGTCGTTATGTTGTTATTGGAAAGCTTACGACACAACCCTCTCCAATTGAAACTAAAGTATCAGGTACTATTGCCATCCAAAATAAAACGGCTCAACAATTCGATGTTATCATTTCTAATGCTTCCAGCAATCAAGGCATAAAAGAGGTATTAGTGCCAGTTTGGTCAGAACAAAACGGACAGGATGACATTGTTTGGTATCAAGCAGCTAAGCAAGGCGAAGGCGTTTATAAGGTGACCGTTAAGGTCAGTGACCATAAAAATAATAGCGGTAACTATCATGTCCATCTTTATTATCTTTTGGATAATGGTGAACAAAGAGGAGTCGGGGCAACAATGACTGAGGTGGAAGCACCGAAGCCTGTAGAAACAACAGGTATCATTAGCATTGCCAATAAGAGCAGCCAAGGATTTGATGTTTTGATTACTAATGCTTCTAGCAATCAAGACATAAAAGAGGTATTAGTGCCAGTTTGGTCAGAACAAAACGGACAGGATGACATTGTTTGGTATCAAGCAGCCAAACAAGGCGAAGGCGTTTATAAGGTGACCGTTAAGGTCAGTGACCATAAAAATAATAGCGGTAACTATCATGTCCATCTTTATTATCTTTTGGATAATGGTGAACAAAGAGGAGTTGGGGCAACAATGACTGAGGTGGAAGCACCGAAGCCTGTAGAAACAACAGGTATCATTAGCATTGCCAATAAGAGCAGCCAAGGATTTGATGTTTTGATTACTAATGCTTCCAGCAATCAAGGCATAAAAGAGGTATTAGTGCCAGTTTGGTCAGAACAAAACGGGCAAGATGACATTGTTTGGTATCAAGCAGCTAAGCAAGGCGAAGGCGTTTATAAGGTGACCGTTAAGGTCAGTGACCATAAAAATAACAGTGGTAGTTATAACATTCACCTTTATTATCGCCTTTCAACTGGTGAATTAAGGGTTGTTGGAGGAAAGACAACTGAGGTGGAAGCACCTAATAGGGTCACTCTTCCAGCACAAGGAACTTATGTTTTCACTAATAAAGTTGAGGTTAAAAATGAGGCTAGAATATCTAGTCCAACTCAGTTTACTTTTAATAAGGGAGAAAGCATTTATTATGACAGTGTCTTGAATGCTGATGGACATCAATGGATTAGCTATCGTTCATACAGTGGTATTCGTCGCTATATTATCATTGATTGAAGTAAAAAAGGTTAGGATGACAAAATCCTGACCTTTTTGTGCTTTAGAATTAATGTTGGATAAAGTGTGGAGTTTGCACTCAAAAAATAGCAGCGGTTGAATGTATTTATAATTTAAGTTTTTATTTTCAAGCAAAAAATTTGACAAATCAAATCAATTATATTACAATTTTTTAACGTATATTACAAAAATATATTTAGAAGATTTATTCAGATTTGGAGGATTTATGAAAGTCAAAAAACTTACGGTTTTCGTAAAAGTAAAATTAGTAAAACACTGTGTGGTGCTGTTCTAGGAACAGTAGCGGCAGTCTCTGTAGCAGGACAAAAAGTTTTTGCCGATGAAACGACCACTACTAGTGATGTAGATACTAAAGTAGTTGGGACACAAACCGGAAATCCAGCGACCAATTTGCCAGAAGCTCAAGAAAATGCGAGTAAAGAAGCTGAACAAAGTCAAAAGCAAGCTGGAGAGATAAATGGTTCAATACCAGTTGAAGTGCCTAAAACTGATCTTGATCAAGCAGCAAAGGATGCTAAGTCTGCTGGTGTCAATGTTGTTCAAGACGCCGATGTAGATAAAGGAACTGTTAAAACAGCTGAAGAAGCAGCCCAAAAAGAAACTGAAATTAAAGAAGATTACACAAAACAAACTGAGGATATAAAGAAGACAACAGATCAATATAAGTCGGATGTAGCTGCTCATGAGGCAGAAGTTGCTAAAATCAATGCTAAAAATCAGGCAACTAAAGAACAGTACGAAAAAGATATGGCAGCTCATAAAGCCGAGGTTGAACGCATTAATGCTGCAAATGCTGCTAGCAAAGCAGCCTATGAAGCTAAATTGGCTCAATATCAAGCTGATTTGGCGGCTGTTCAAAAGACAAATGCTGATAATCAAGCAGCCTATCAAAAAGCTCTTGCTGCTTATCAAGCTGAACTGAAACGTGTTCAGGAAGCTAATGCAGCCGCCAAAGCTGCTTATGATACTGCTGTAGCAGCAAATAATGCCAAAAATACAGAAATTGCTGCTGCCAATGAAGAAATTAGAAAGCGCAATGCAACAGCCAAAGCTGAATATGAGACTAAGTTAGCTCAATATCAAGCTGAACTAAAGCGTGTTCAGGAAGCTAATGCCGCAAATGAAGCAGATTATAAAGCTAAATTAGCGGCTTATCAAACAGAATTAGAACGTGTCCAAAAAGCTAATGCAGCTGCTAAGGCTGCTTATGAAAAAGCGGTCGCAGAAAATGTAGCTACCAATGCAGCCATTACAGCAGAAAATGCAGCGATAAAACAGCGTAACGCGACAGCAAAAGCAAATTATGAAGCTGCACTCAAACAATATGAGACTGATTTGTCAGCGGTGAAAAAAGCTAATGCCGCAAATGAAGCGGACTATCAAGCTAAATTAGCCGCTTATCAAACAGAGCTCGCTCGTGTTCAAAAAGCCAATGCGGATGCTAAAGCGGCCTATGAAGCAGCTGTAGCAGCAAATAATGCCGAAAACGCGGCGATCACAGCTGAAAACACTGCAATTAAAAAGCGCAATGCGGAAGCTAAAGCTGATTACGAAGCAAAACTTGCTAAGTATCAGACAGATCTTGCCAAATATCAAAAAGACTTAGCAGACTATCCGGTTAAGCTAAAGGCCTATGAAGATGAACAAGCTGCTATCAAGGCTGCACTGGCAGAGCTTGAAAAACATAAAAATGAAGACGGAAACTTGACAGAGCCATCTGCCCAAAATTTGGTCTATGATCTTGAGCCAAATGCTCAGTTAGCACTCACAACTGACGGAAAATTTCTCAAGGCTTCTGCTGTGGATGACGCTTTTAGCAAAAGCACTTCAAAAGCGAAATATGACCAAAAAATTCTTCAATTAGATGATCTAGATATAACTAACTTAGAACAATCTAATGATGTTGCTTCTTCTATGGAACTCTATGGGAATTTTGGTGATAAAGCTGGCTGGTCAACAACAGTAAGCAATAACTCACAGGTTAAATGGGCTTCTGTACTTTTAGAGCGCGGTCAAAGCGCAACAGCTACATACACTAACTTGCAGAATTCTTATTACAATGGTAAAAAGATTTCTAAACTTGTCTACAAGTATACAGTGGATCCTGAGTCCAAGTTTCAAGGTCAAAAGGTTTGGTTAGGTATTTTTACCGATCCAACTTTAGGTGTTTTTGCTTCCGCTTATACAGGTCAAGTTGAAAAAAATACCTCTATTTTTATTAAAAATGAATTCACCTTCTATGACGAAGATGGAAAACCAATTAATTTTGACAATGCCCTTCTCTCAGTAGCTTCTCTTAACCGTGAACATAACTCTATTGAGATGGCTAAAGATTATAGTGGTAAATTTGTCAAAATCTCTGGTTCATCTATCGGTGAAAAGAATGGCATGATTTATGCTACAGATACTCTTAACTTTAAACAGGGTGAAGGCGGCTCTCGCTGGACTATGTATAAAAATAGTCAAGCTGGTTCAGGATGGGATACTTCAGATGCGCCGAATTCTTGGTATGGAGCAGGGGCCATTAAAATGTCTGGTCCGAATAACCATGTTACTGTAGGAGCAACTTCTGCAACAAATGTGATGCCAGTTTCTGACATGCCTGTTGTTCCTGGTAAGGACAATACTGATGGCAAAAAACCAAATATTTGGTATTCTTTAAATGGTAAAATTCGTGCGGTTAATGTTCCTAAAGTTACCAAGGAAAAACCCACACCGCCGGTCGAGCCGACAGCTCCAACTAAACCAACTTATGAAACAGAAAAGCCATTAAAACCGGCACCAGTAGCTCCAAATTATGAAAAGGAGCCAACACCGCCGACAAGGACACCGGATCAATCAGAGCCAAACAAACCCACACCACCGACCTATGAAACAGAAAAGCCGTTGGAGCCAGCGCCTGTTGAGCCAAGCTATGAAGCAGAGCCAACGCCGCCGACAAGGACACCGGATCAATCAGAGCCAAACAAACCCACACCACCGACCTATGAAACAGAAAAGCCGTTGGAGCCAGCGCCTGTTGAGCCAAGCTATGAAGCAGAGCCAACGCCGCCGACACCAACACCAGATCAACCAGAACCAAACAAACCTGTTGAACCAACTTATGAGGTCATTCCCACACCGCCGACTGATCCTGTTTATCAAGAGCTTCCCACACCTCCATCTGTACCAACTGTTCATTTCCATTACTTTAAATTAGCCGTGCAACCGCAAGTTAATAAGCAAATTAAGAATAATAACGATGCTGATATTGACAGAACTTTGGTGGCTAAGCAATCTGTTGTTAAGTTCCAGCTGAAGACAGCAGATCTTCCTGCTGGACGTGATGAAACGACTTCCTTTGTCTTGGTAGATCCTCTGCCATCTGGTTATCGATTTAATCTTGAAGCTACAAAAGCTGCCAGCCCTGGCTTTGATGTCACTCATGATAAAGCAACTAATACAGTCACCTTCAAGGCAACTGCAGCAACTTTGGCTACGTTTAATGCTGATTTGACTAAGTCAGTGGCAACGATTTATCCAACAGTGGTCGGACAAGTTCTTAACGATGGCGCAACTTATAAGAATAATTTCACGCTCACAGTCAATGATGCTTATGGCATTAAATCCAATGTTGTTCGGGTGACAACTCCTGGTAAACCAAATGATCCAGATAACCCAAATAATAATTACATTAAGCCAACTAAGGTTAATAAAAATGAAAATGGCGTTGTTATTGATGGTAAAACAGTTCTTGCCGGTTCAACGAATTATTATGAACTAACTTGGGATTTGGATCAATATAAGAACGACCGCTCTTCAGCAGATACCATTCAAAAAGGATTTTACTATGTAGATGATTATCCAGAAGAAGCGCTTGAATTGCGTCAGGATTTAGTGAAGATTACAGATGCTAATGGTAATGAAGTTACTGGTGTTAGTGTGGATAATTACACTAGTCTTGAAGCAGCCCCTCAAGAAATTAGAGATGTTCTTTCCAAGGCAGAAATTAAACCTAAAGGTGCTTTCCAAATTTTCCGTGCCGATAATCCAAGAGAATTTTATGATACTTATGTTAAAACTGGAATTGATTTGAAGATTGTATCACCAATGGTTGTTAAAAACAAATGGGACAAACAGGCGGCAGTTATGAAAATCAAGCTTACCAAATTGACTTTGGTAATGGTTATGCATCAAATATCGTTATCAATAATGTTCCTAAGATTAACCCTAAGAAAGATGTGACTTTAACACTTGATCCGGCTGATACAAATAATGTTGATGGTCAGACTATTCCACTTAATACAGTCTTTAATTACCGTTTGATTGGTGGCATTATTCCTGCAAATCACTCAGAAGAACTCTTTGAATACAATTTCTATGATGATTATGATCAAACAGGAGATCGCTATACTGGTCAGTATAAAGTTTTTGCTAAGGTTGATATCACTCTTAAAGACGGTTCTATTATCAAGTCAGGTGCTGAGTTAACTCAGTATACGACAGCGGAAGTTGATACCGCTAAAGGTGCTATCACAATTAAGTTCAAGGAAGACTTTCTGCGTTCTGTTTCAATTGATTCAGCTTTCCAAGCTGAAAGTTATATCCAAATGAAACGTATTGCGGTTGGTACTTTTGAAAATACTTATATTAATACTGTCAATGGGGTAACTTACAGTTCAAATACAGTGAAAACAACTACTCCTGAGGATCCTACAGACCCTACTGATCCGCAAGATCCATCATCACCGCGGACTTCAACTGTAATTAACTACAAACCTCAATCAACTGCTTATCAACCGAGCTCTGTTCAAGAAACATTACCAAATACGGGAGTAACAAACAATGCTTATATGCCTTTACTTGGTATTATTGGCTTAGTTACTAGTTTTAGTTTGCTTGGTTTAAAGGCTAAGAAAGATTGACAGCATAGACATTACATTAGAAATTAAAAAGTGAGATAGAAGCGATAAATCACAGATTGAGCTTTTATCTCATTTTTTGATCAATTAAAAGAGAAATGACTAGCCTGCCTTTGTCCTGTTAAAAAAACAGTTAGGTTTACATAGGAATATCATTAACTAATTTTTGAAAATGATCATTTAGTGTGAGTCTTTAACTATCTTTCTTAAAGAAAAAATGCTATAATAACTTAGTTGCACATTACTAACGTTTGATAAGGTGGCTTCGCACTGCCTTTTAGAAAGAGAAAACATTGAAATTTACAGAATTACATTTAGCAGAAGACATTCTTTCTGCCGTTGCAAAAGTCGGCTTTGTTGAGCCATCACCCATCCAAGAATTGACTATTCCTCTTGCTCTTGAAGGAAAAGATGTTATTGGTCAAGCACAGACTGGGACAGGCAAAACAGCGGCTTTTGGCCTACCAACTCTAAACAAGATTGATGTGACTAATAATGTTGTTCAGGCTCTTGTTATTGCGCCAACACGAGAATTAGCCGTTCAAAGTCAAGAAGAGCTCTTCCGTTTTGGGCGTGAAAAGAAAGTTAAAGTTCGTTCGGTTTATGGTGGTTCAAGCATTGAAAAGCAAATCAAAGCTCTTAAATCGGGTGCCCATATTGTTGTTGGAACACCGGGACGTCTGCTTGATTTGATTAAACGTAAGGCGCTTAAATTAAATCATGTGGAAACCCTTATTTTAGATGAAGCAGATGAAATGCTTAACATGGGCTTTTTAGAAGATATTGAAGCTATTATTTCGCGTGTTCCTGAAACACGTCAAACTTTACTCTTTTCAGCAACCATGCCCGATGCTATTAAACGTATTGGCGTAAAGTTTATGAAAGAGCCAGAACATGTTAAGATTGCTGCCAAAGAATTAACAACAGATTTAGTTGACCAATATTATATTCGCATCAAAGAAAATGAAAAATTTGATACGATGACCCGTCTTATGGATGTGGAACAGCCAGAGCTTTCTATCGTTTTTGGCCGTACTAAGCGCCGTGTTGATGAGTTAACAAGAGGATTAAAACTGCGTGGCTATCGTGCGGAAGGTATCCATGGAGATCTCGACCAAGGGAAACGTCTGCGTGTCCTTCGTGATTTTAAAAATGACAACCTTGATATTTTGGTTGCGACAGATGTAGCGGCTCGTGGTCTCGATATTTCGGGCGTCACTCATGTTTATAACTATGATATTCCGCAAGACCCTGAAAGCTATGTTCACCGTATTGGTCGTACGGGTCGTGCTGGTAAGCACGGTCAGTCCATTACTTTTGTGGCTCCCAATGAAATGGGCTATCTTCAAATTATTGAAAAGCTCACTAAAAAACGCATGAAAGGCATGAAACCTGCTACAGCGCAAGAAGCCTTTCAAGCAAGCAAAAAAGTGGCCCTCAAAAAGATTGAGCGTGACTTTGCTGATGAAAAGATTCGTTCTAATTTTGATAAGTTTACCAAAGCTGCTGAAAAATTGGCTGCTGAATTTTCACCAGAAGAATTAGCACAATATATTTTGACTCTAACTGTTCAAGATCCAGAAATGCTGCCTAAGGTTGAAATTGCTCGCGAAAAACCCTTGCCATTTAAATTTGCTGGTAAAGGAAAGGGCGGCAATCGTCGTCGTGAGGATCGTCGGGGAGGTCGCGACAGTCGCCGTAATCATCGTGACGGTGGCCGTCGTGAATTTAAACGGATTTCTAACAAAAATCGCAAAGATTTTGAAAATAAGAGCAATAAACGTCCTCACCGTACTTCCAGCGAAAAGAAAAGCGGCTTTACCATTCGCAATAAAGGTGACAGATAATCATTCAAACTCTCTTGAAACATGTGTTTCAGGAGAGTTTTTTGAAAAGTTTGAAGAAAAAGTTTATTTTGAGACTTTCCCTTCAACTTCAAACCGTCCTTTAGACTGTTTGAGCCGTCGCCAGTAGATGATTTCAGGAATCTAGGATCCTATCCTCTTTCGAGTAGCAGAAATATTGAAGTTTCAGACGTATCACAACGGTGAGAAGTCTCGTTTAAAGCTCACTTCGCTTGCAATAAGGAAAATAATTTTGAATTTGCAGAGCTAAAAAAGATTTGTCTATAAGCAAGTTAATATTTTAAAAGTATTCAGAAAATTTTCTGATTTTTTACTATTAAATATCTTTTTATTAAATGAACCAAATTCCTTTGAATAAGAAAAAGTTAAGGATTAAAATGTACTTGTCGTTTTCACAAGGAGGCTTTTAAAAATATTTCATGTTTTATTAGAAAACTTGTAAGCTGATAAGCTTACTGTGAATTTTAGGAGGATTTTATGAACACAGTAACATTGATTCAATAGCCTTTGATAGTTTTGAAGTGGCGGACACAGATTGTTTAGCTGCTGTAGAAGGTGAGGGTTTTGTCTCGGCTGTTGCTGAAGGATTTGTGGGAGCTTGTATAGGGGCTACCGCTGCTTATAGACCTGCTACGTGGCTATGGAATATTCCGGCAGTAGGACCCTACTTAGCCTTAGGGACTGAAGCAATCGGTATCGTTTCAGGTGCCTATGCTGGTGCTAAAAATGGTTGGGGAGACGGTGGCTTCTGGTGATATATCGTTTTTTGATTAACTTCGCTCCGCCTTATTGTAATGGTTATACTATTTTATCAAATAAAGCAGACTTAGAAAAGGAAGGATAATGTCATGGAAAGATTTTCTGGATTTCTATTAATGCTGGTGCTCTGTGCTCTAGCAGTTATTTCTTACCGCAGTAAACACATTATTGTCTCATTTATTTGCTTTTTCTTTTGTCGGCCTTTGTATTTACGGCATTTTACATTAGAAAAGAAAAAGCAACAGGTGTTATTAACGGTGGCATTATTAGCGGTATTTATCTACTTACATGTGCTACTGCAGAAGGAGCTTGGACAGGTGCAGTAGGTGGTGGTATTGCAGGAGCAGTCGGAGGAGATGTGGTATTGCCCATTTTAGGAACAGTACCTGGTTATGTAGGTGGCGCAATTTTAGGCGGTATTGGCGGTGCCGTTGCAAACGGAAGTTGGTATTTAATAACGGGAGGCGATTGAGATTAATTATGAAGTATATTGTGCTTATAGTCATCGGTGCTATATCAGCAATTGTAGGACGAATTATTTTGAATAAAATAAATAATAAATAAAAACATGGTAACAAAGTGATGAAGTCTTCTCCTATCAGAGGTTTTGTCACTACTTTCTTGATGATTTTGTGGCAGTGGATATCACTTATCTTTCTGAATCAGAAGGAGGCGGTTTGATACTTGGTATTACGAGTGCTATCGTAGCGGTGTAATTTGTGATGTGCTTGCTGGCAGATTTGCAGGACTTGCAATCACAGCCCCTATTTTTGGACTATAATTTTCTGTAAAGAATACTGAGATTAAACAGTATTACTTAAGTATTTGTTGTTCTTGCTTCACTGTTCATAATAAAAGTGACAGATAATCATTCAAACTCTCTTGAAACATATGTTTCAAGAGAGTTTTTTGAAAAGTTTGGAAAAAAGCCTCAAATCTTCCGAGCAGCAGAAGCCTCAACGCTTCTGGTATTTTATCACAGCGAAAATTCTCGTTTAAAGCTCACTTCGCTCGCAATAAGGAAAATAATTCTGAATTTGCAGAGCTGAAAAAAGATTTGTCTATAAGCAAGTTAATATTCTAAAAGTATTCAGAAAGATTTCCTAATTTTTAATATTAAATATCTTTTTATTAAATGAACCAAATTCCCTTGAATAAGAAAAAGTTAAGGATTAAAATATACTTGTAGTTTTCACAAGGGAGCTTTTAAAATTATTTCATGTTTTATTAGAAAACTTGTGAAAGTAAAAAACTTGTAAGCTAATAAGCTTATCGTGAATTTTAGGAGGATTTTATGAACACAGTAACATTAGACTCAATGGCCTTTGACAATTTTGAAGTTGCAGATAGTCAACTGCTTTCTACCATGGAAGCTGGAGATGGTGTGGACTCTATCCTTGGCGGTGTCGCTACCTATGGTGCTGCAACAATGGGGCTTTGTGCAGTATCTGGTCCAATTGGATGGGGACTTGGAGGTGCTTATTTACTTACATGTGCCGCTGCAGGAGGGATGATAGGTTATGGTGCAGCAACATTAGATTAAAATGATTTGATTATAATATTTTCAATCATTTGAGGTATTGATAATGACAAAAAAATGGTCGTTTATTTTTGTTCATCTCTAAATGTTATAGCTAATTTATTAATGATTTGGCCTTTCAATAATGGGGAAGGAGTATTTTCTAATCTATTTTTGATTATTATTACGTTAATGTTACTTCCAGGTTTTTTACGAACCGTTGATAATCAAATGACTTCCCTGATTAGAATTGAATCCTCGTTGTTGATCATACTTACAGTCCTTTCATTTATGCGACTGTTATATAGAGTTGATGCTATATCTGGGACAGTTGCCAGTACAGCAGCACTTATCGCTTGCGGTTTAATAACAGTATTGTTGGTTGCTGGTATTGTCAGGTGGATAAAGACAGATAAAAATCATTGATTGCTAGCTTCTTTTTCTTTACTTCCGAAAAGTAAAACGGCTTCACTGTTCGCAATAAAGGTGACAGAAATCATTCAAACTCTCTTGAAACATGTGTTTCAGGAGAGTTTTTTGAAAAGTTTGAATAAAAGTCTTCTTTTGAGATCGAGATCGTCCTTTAACTTCAATAGTCTCCCAGACTGTTTTAGCTTAATACCTTAAATATTCCGAAAAGAAATAATCTTGAATATTATAGAAAATAAAAGAAAAGTTGATAATAGAACAAACAGTTTGTATTGTTTTATTAGTTGTAGGATTTAATGGTCTTACTTGAAGTCATTAAGCGTTTGACTAGAGGTGGAGCTATTGACTATTTAGTATCATGTTGGTAAGGAATAAGTGATGAAGTATTTTTTTATAGGTGTCATCTCATTTATCATTTTGGCGATAATTTTATACATATTTAATTTTATTAAATTTAAAAAATAAACATTTTTAAAGATATCTCTGTCTTCCTGTCTCCGTTTAGGGGTCGGGAAGTTTTATTTGTGGGAAAGCTAGCCTCTCTTATTTATGTTATCGGCACTTGAACATCACCAACAGATCAATCTTATTGAAATCTAGTAGAGATTTGTGAGGATAAGATTTTATGACTTGTGCTAAAGTAATGTCAAAGGAGTGCAGAAGTTTATCTAACACTACATTTTTATTAGTGCCAGTAAATTAATAGCAGCTGTCTAAAGAAATGTTGTAAAGAGACTTTGACATTCTTTAAGAAAATAAAAGAACAGCCCTATTAATACTGGTTCTTCAGTTGAAATTTTTTGTCCAACTTGAAGAAAGTAGTAAGCTTATTTTAAGGCTGTTCCTTTAAAATTGTGAGACTAAATTGATATGCTGGTGTTCTTCAATATAGTGCAATTTTTGAGCGCGTGTCTTTTGTTTCAATTTACCTTCTGCACTCATAGCAGCGTTTTTATGGTTAAACTGTTCAACATAAATTAATTCGACAGGCAGTCTTGCTCTTGTGTACTTAGCGCCCTTACCAGCATTGTGAGTAGCTAAGCGCTTTTTAATATCCGTTGTGTAGCCTGTGTAAAGACTATCATCAGCACATTTCAATACGTACATGTAGGCTTGATGACCTTTACCAAAATAGATTTCGTGGATGTCATCTGTGTAATCCCCATTGTCCTTATGTACGATTAGAGGTGGTAAAATTTTCATCCCATTAGGCGAGCCATCCTTAATTGCTTCGATGAGCAACATATTAGCGTCTTTTCCCAGCTTTGGATAAACAAATTGAAGGCGTTTGGGAGCCAGTTTGTATTTTTTAAACGTATCAATGATTTCAAGGAAGCGGTCAGGACGATGGACCATGGCCAAACGACCATTGGTTTTTAGCACTTGTTGGCTGATTTTGCAGATTTCCTCCAAATTAGTTGTTATCTCATGGCGAGCAAGCAGATAATGTTCAGAAAGGTTTTTCTTTGAAGTCTCTGCCGCTTTGAAATAAGGAGGATTGCAAAGGATAAGGTCAACTTTTGAACGCGGAACATGATCCAACAAATTTTTTAAGTCATCTCTAATCATCGAAACTTGATTGGTAAGGTTATTGAGATGAATGGAGCGCTGCGCCATATCTGCCAGTCGTTCCTGCAATTCAACTTCAATAATTTTAGCTTTCGTTCTGGTTGCAGCAAAAAGACCAACGGCTCCATTACCAGAGCAAAGGTCAACAATCAGACCTCTGCTAGGAATCTTGGGAAAACGAGAAAGCAAAACGCTGTCAATGGAGTAGGAAAAAACTTCCTTATTTTGAATAATTTTGACATCAGTTGAAAAAAGCTGATCGACACGTTCTTTCTTTTTTAAAATTGGTTTTGTCATAGTCTTTATTATAGCAAAAAAGTAAGACTGATGATAGTTGGGAAATTAGCTGTTCAACCATTTAGAAAAATGCTTACCTAGCCTGAGAGCAAGCAAGAGATTGAAGATAACAATTAGTAACCCAATCAAACCAAAACAGAACAATTCCATCACATTGACATGCAGAAAATGACAACTATTTAGGATAATGACAGAGCTAATTGGTAGACATAAAAGAGACGTTCCCACAGCTGGGATATACTGTCTTAGTATAAAGGCTTGTATGATATGAAACAGCAAATGTAAATTAAAGGCTATTAGTCCGCCTAACCAAATCAAATAAAGAAATCGGCTTTGACTGCAAAAAGCTGCTAGGGAGACAAGGAGAATCAAGCAGAATTCCTCAAAAACAGCCAGAGCGAAGCCCTCTGTTGTCAAATCCTTATGCGCCTTTAAAAGAAGAGGGGCTTTTTCTTTAAGAAGATCACTTTTTTTCACTATCCAAGGCATGAAACCAATGATTTCTTCTAAGTCATGAAAGATAAAAAGTAAAGGAAATAACCAAACATAAGTAGTCATTAATCGACCTCCTATTGATTAGATTGCCAAAAAATTTTTTCTGCTACTTGAAAAACAGAATGATAAAAAAGCAGAAAGTTATCTTTCTACTTTAAAATAGCAAATGTATAACCGCGATCTTTATAATAACGAATAATTTGCGGTAAACTTGCGAGAGTAACAGTTTTTTCAGAAATATCATGCATGAGAACAACCTGTACGTTAGGGTTGGTAGCAATCTTAGCACTGCCATCAAGAAAGGCTAACATGCTTGCTACTGTTGTAGGTCTTGTAGCCAGAGGTTCAGCATCACCAACAGCAGCATTCCAATCCATCCACTGAATACCTTGAGCTGCTAATTGTTTGTCAGCTGCTTCTAAGCCTGTCCAAGATAAATGTCCGCCGGGGTAACGCCAAACACCTGTCTTAAAATTTTGCCCTAATTGAGCCTTGAGGGCATTTTGCGTACGAGTCACTTCGCTGACTATTTGCTGTGTATTACCGACTCGATTAGGATATAAAAGTGAATAGACATGTGAAAAGCTATGGATACCAAGAGCATGCCCTTCTGTAATTTGTCTTTGTAAAATGGGTTTTACTTTATCAGTGATATTACAGCCGACAAGAAAAAAAGTAGCGTGAACGTGTTGTTGCGCAAGGACATCTAAAATTTTAGGTGTCATATTAGGGTCAACGCCATCATCAAAGGTAAGAAAAACTAATTTTTGTTTAGCAGAAGCTTGCTTATTGTTCATCATTTGTCTGACTGCTTCCGCAGAATAAGCATATCCTTCGGCCTGATTGTTATGATTGCTGCCTGACTTCAAGGCAGTCGGGTTAGGCTTAGGAGTGCTTATTGTTTTTTGAGAAATGTTGCTGGCTCTGATGTGGTTTCGCTGCTGTTTCTGCGCAGGGCGTATTTTTACAAGAAGGACTCCTAAAACCAGTCCAATAATTAAAAGACTAAATAACAGATTAGGTCTATTGTCTGCAGAGAAAATTTTGGTTTGCCATTTTTTCCAGTATTGTTGATATTTCATGTTATCTCCTAAATCTTATCTTTTTTATTATACACCAATTATTGCTTTTAGAATTACTTCTATCAAAAATTTTAAATTTTTAGTATAATAAGGTGGTTATATTGTAATTAAAAGGAGATTTTACAGTGTTTTATACCTACCTGCGCTCTTTGTTAGTTTTCTTAATTTGGGCTGCTAATGGTAATATTCATTACCATCATCGAGATAAGTTGTTGCCTGAAGATGACAATTATATTTTAGTTGCACCTCACCGTACACTATGGGATCCTATCTTTTTAGCCTTTGCAGCTCGGCCTAAGCAATTTATCTTTATGGCTAAGAAGGAATTATTTGGCAATCGTGCTTTCGGCTGGTGGATTCGCATGTGTGGAGCTTTTCCGATTGATCGTGAAAACCCAGGGACTGAGGCTGTCCGTTATCCTGTTAAAATGCTTAGGAAAAGTGACCGTTCTTTGATTATGTTTCCAAGCGGCAGTCGCCATTCCTCTGATGTTAAAGGTGGCGTTGCAGTTATTGCCAAAACAGCAAAAGTTAAGATTATGCCTGCAGCCTATACGGGGCCAAGATCCATCAAAGGCTTGCTTAAACATGACCGTATTGATGTTACTTTTGGCAATCCCATTGATATTTCAGATATTAAGCGCATGAATGATGATGGCATCGAAGAAGTGGCTCATCGTATTGAAAAAGAATTTGACCAAATGGATACAGAAGTTGCAACTTTCAAAGATGATGAGCGACCAAGCTGGTGGAGCTTGATTTATCGTTTGCCAGCTATGGTTTTGGTGGCTATTGTGCTGGCTTTCACCTACCTCTTTTCTTGGTTTGCTAGCTTTGTCTGGAACCCAGAAAAGCATCGTGATAAAAAGATAAAATAACAACAGGGAATTTGTACAAAGATAAAGAAATCTTAAAATCGGTTTATCCAATTGTCTTGCAAGTTTTTATACCTAAAAAGGAAGTTTAGGATTTTTCCTAATCTTCTTTTTTTACGAATAAAGAAGTAAGGAGGTTAAAATGATTGACGAATTTTTAGATAAACTCAGGGAAAAGAAAAGTGTTTTTGCCCTAGTAGGCGGTCTTGTAGTCTTACTGGGTTTGGGTGCTTATTTCTTTTTTCCTTCTGCCAATAAGCAGGAAGATAGTCTGGCTCGTTTAAAGGAACAATCCCTTCAGGTAACCACAAGGACTGGCAAAGAAAGTCAGAAGAAGACGCAGGTGACGAGTGCCAAATCAACAATAACTGTTGATATTAAAGGAGCCGTTAAGCATGAAGGCGTCTATACTTTACCAATGGACAGCCGCATTGATGATGTGATAAAAAAAGCGGGCGGTTTTTCTGAAAAAGCTGATCGCAAATCTGTTAATCTGGCTCAAAAATTACAAGACGAAGCAGTTATTTATGTGGCAGCTATTGGTGAGAATATTAGTGTCATTAGGGATTCTCAGGAAAGTAAAACCAATCAGACAGATAAAGCAAATACTAAAGAAACTTCGGTAAAAAGTAAGGTTAATCTTAATACTGCCACTTTGGCTGATTTGCAGACTATTTCTGGAATTGGTGAGAAGAGAGCTCAGGATATTCTTGATTATCGTGAAGCCAATGGAGGTTTTAAGTCAGTGGATGATTTGAAAAATATTTCAGGGATTGGCGATAAAACATTTGAGAAGTTAAAGGATTTAGTCAGTGTTGATTAGATTTTTTCCTATCAAGCCAATCTATTTAGCCTTTTTAACGGTTTTGCTTTATTTTGTTATTTGCTGCTTTTCTTTTTTGCCAGTTGGCTTATTTGTTTTAGCTTTAGTCTTTCTTGTTTTTCAATATGATAGGAAAACCTGTATCAAAACGCTTTTGTTTTTATTGCCTTTTACCGCTTTCTTTTTCTATTCTCATCAAAAAAGGCAAAGTGAGTATCAGATGGTACCCAAGCAGGTTCAAAAGTTAACTATCATTCCAGATACACTTAGTGTAAATGGCGACAGCTTGAGTTTTCATGCGAAATCAGGTCATTGGACTTATCAGGTCTTTTATAAATTAAAATCTGAAACAGAGAAACATTATTTTGAGCAATTATGGCAGACAGCAGAAATTCAAGTGACAGCAGATGTGACAGAAGCAGAAGAGCAGCGTAATTTCAAGGGATTCGATTATAGACACTATTTAAAGATGCAGGGAATTTACCGACTTGTTAATGTCACAGACATTAAAACAATTAAACTGAGCTCTAAACGCTCTTGGTTTGCTCGTTTGCATGAATGGCGACGAAGAGCCTTGGTATCCATTCAAACAAAATTTCCAGACCCCATGAAACACTATATGACTGGCCTGCTTTTTGGCTATTTAGACAAATCCTTTGATGAAATGAATGCTATTTATTCTAGCTTAGGTATTATTCACCTTTTTGCTTTGTCAGGTATGCAGGTTAGTTTTTTTATCGGGAAATTTCGTTATTTGGGTTTGCGTTTAGGTATCAGACAGGAATATATGAATGCTATTCAGCTGCCCTTTTCTTTGCTTTATGCTGGTTTGACTGGTTTTGCAGTATCTGTTGTGCGCAGTCTGATTCAAAGTAATCTTACTCATTTTGGTTTTAAAAAGCAGGATAATTTTGCTTTAACTTTATTTATTATGTTTTTTCTGATGCCTAATTTCTTATTAACAACAGGAGGTGTGCTTAGTTTTGCCTATGCTTTTATTTTGACCATGATTGATTTTGATGCTTTGTCACCCTTAAAACGGAGTCTATTTCAAGCCTTTTCTCTTTCTTTAGGAATTTTACCGCTGTTGATGTGGTATTTTAGCAGCTTTCAGCCCTTATCTGTCCTATTGACTGCCCTCTTTTCTTTCATTTTTGATGGTTTGATGTTACCCTTTTTGACACTTGCCTATTTTCTGTCGCCTTTTGTATCACTTGCTTGCTTCAATCCAGCTTTTAGATTATTAGAAAGAATAATTGTTCAAATTCACTTAATCTTTAGTCGTCCTTTTATTTTGGGCAGTCCGGCTTTGCCCATTCTCTTAATTTTATTGTGCCTTTTAGCCTTACTCTATGATTTTCATCAGAAGAAAAGAGTGGTATTAGTACTTAGCAGCATTCTCACCCTGCTATTTTTCATCAGCAAAAATCCTTTGACTAATGAAGTAACTGTTATTGATATTGGTCAGGGGGATAGTATTCTTCTTCGAGATATCAGCGGTAAGACTATTTTAATTGATGTAGGAGGAAAGGTAACTTTTAGACAGGCTGATAAATGGCGGCGGCGTATCAGTGATGCTAATGCTGAAAAGACTTTGATTCCCTATCTCAAAAGCAGAGGCATTGGTAAGATTGACCAATTGGTTTTGACTCATACTGATACAGATCATATGGGAGATATGGAAGTGGTGGCAAAGGCCTTTCATGTTGGTCAAGTTTTAGTTAGTCCAGGTAGTTTAACTAAAACAAATTTTGTCAATAAATTGAGAAGAATGAAAGTTAAGGTACACACCACTAAGCCAGAGGAGACATTATCCATTATGGGGAGTCATTTACAAGTACTTTATCCATTGAAAACAGGTGATGGCGGCAATAATGATTCTATTGTTCTTTATGGGCGCTTGCTAGGTTTAAATTTTCTCTTCACAGGAGATTTAGAAAAAGAAGGAGAAGCAGAATTGCTAAAGGCTTATCCCAATTTAAAAGTTGATGTCTTAAAAGCTGGACACCATGGTTCAAAAGGCTCTTCTTCACCTGAATTATTAGCTCAAATAGAGCCTAAAATTGCTCTTATTTCGGCAGGAAAGAACAATCATTATAAACATCCCCATCAAGAGACATTGGATAGATTTGCGCAAATAAAAAGTCGGATTTATCGGACGGATCAAGAGGGCGCCATTCGTTTTAAGGGTCTTAAGCATTGGCAGATTGAGACTGTACGATAAATACTTTATTTTCTTTCATCGTGTCAAAGTTTTTTTAAGTGATTATGATGTTAACTATTGATTTTTAGGTTGCTCAAATGATGATTTTTCTAGTAGAAATAACCTAAGCAATCCTTTTAGTGAACTTGTTTTCCCTTCAAAATTATGTTATCCTTGTAGAGAAAAAATTATTAGGGAGTTTCTTTTATGTTTACAGCTTATAAAAAGTTTTGGACAAATTATGTCAATTTTACAGGCCGTTCAAGTCGTTCAGATTATTGGTGGGCAATCTTGTGTAATTCTTTAATTATGTTGCCATTTGTTTTTACGGCTACCTCAATTTTCTATTCCAATTTAATTGAATTTATTAGGGGTTCTGCTATTTCTGCTTTTTCTGGTGAAGAATCAGTTTGGTCTATTTACTCAATAGATATTATTATTCTCTTTGTTATTATTGTCCTTTTTTCATTGGCTATTTTATTACCTACTTTAGCTATTTCTATCCGTCGCTTACGTGATGCCGGTTTTCATTGGTCCTTAATTTTTGTTCCGATAGGAGCAGCTTTATTTTCATTCTTAGAGCTGATTCCATTTTTACGTGCAATTGTATCTATCATAGTCTGGTTTGCATTGATCTTTTATTACATCTTGCTTTGCCAACCAAGTAAACCTTATCAGGCGCCTGTACAACCAATTGCTCCTCAGCAGCCTCAGCAAATGGCTCCACAAGGACAGCCAGTTCAGGCACAACCGCAACCACAGCCACAGACAACTCCTCAACAGCCGCAAACCCCACCAGTGCAGCAACCACAAGCACCTACTAATCAACAGTAAGATAACTTTATTTATCAAGGGAGTCAGAGATAAACGAATCTCAGACTCCTTTTTTATATGGTCATTAATAGAAGAAGCGCATAGGCTCACAAAAATGAAAAAAGAGTATTGGAGATTTTTCTAACCTTAATGTTCATGCTCTTTTTAATTTTTGCTATAATAAAAACATGATTGCTATAGAAATGATTGAAAAGTTAAAAAAGAGGAACTTGCATCCATTACTGTTTTAAGTGGAGAAGATTTTGGTCAATATGGGCAAATGAAAAAACTCTTTTTTAATAAAATTGGCTTTGAACCGAGTGATTTGAATTTTTCTTATTTTGATATGTCTGAAACGTCTTATCAGGATGCAGAAATGGATTTAGAAAGTTTACCTTTTTTTGCTGATGAAAAGATTGTTATTTTTGATAATTTTGCAGACATCACAACGGATAAAAAAACTTTTTTAAATAATAGCGAATTGAAGCGCTTTGAGGACTATCTAGGAAATCCTCTTGCCAGTACAAAATTAGTTATTTGTGCTTCTGGGAAATTAGATGGCAAACGCCGTTTAGTTAAATTGTTAAAACGAGATGCTCAGCTTTTCGAAGCGAAAGTGCTCAAAGAAGCAGAGCTTCGTACTTATTTTCAAAAGCGGGCACACAAGGATGGTCTTGTTTTTGAATCAGGTGTATTTGAAAGTTTGTTGATAAAGTCTAATTTTGATTTTAGTGAAGTTGCTAAAAATCTTACTTTCTTAACTTCCTATAAAAAGGATGGGCATATTAGAGCTCAAGACATCAGTGAGGCTATTCCCAAGACTTTACAGGATAATATTTTTGATTTAACACAATTTATTTTGACAGGACAGATTGATGCAGCGCGTGATTTAATCCGTGATTTGCGTCTTCAGGGAGAAGATGAGATTAAGTTACTTGCAGTCATGTTGGGACAATTCCGCATGTTCACTCAGGTAAAAATTTTAAGTAGCCAAAATAAATCTGAGACTCAAATAGTGACAGCTTTATCAGATTATTTAGGGCGAAAAGTTAACCCCTATCAGGTTAAATTTGCTTTACGTGATTCAAGAACACTCACTTTACCTTTTTTGAAAAAGGCTATGATGTTGTTAATTGAAACAGATTATGCTATTAAGAGCGGGACTTACGATAAGGACTATCTTTTTGATGTCGCTTTGCTTAAATTAGCTCATGAAAATCGGGGATGATTTCTGTCAAAGCAAGAATGTACATCTAGAATTATTTTACTAAGACCTCTTGCATGCCGTGTAAAATAAGTAAGCAGAATAGTTGTAAGCTCTATTTTTTTACGATATGATGAAGATGTATCAAAAAAGAAAAGAGGAAAATGATATGGCTATTCTTTTACCGGATCTTCCATATGCTTATGATGCACTTGAACCATATATTGATGCTGAAACGATGACCCTTCATCATGATAAGCATCATGCAACTTATGTCGCAAACGCTAATGCAGCTCTTGAAAAACATCCAGAAATCGGAGAAAATTTGGAAGTGCTTTTGGCTGATGTGGAACAAATTCCAGCGGATATTCGTCAGGCTTTGATTAATAATGGTGGCGGTCATCTTAATCACGCTCTTTTCTGGAAACTCTTGTCGCCAGAAAAGACAAAAGTTACTGCGGAAGTAGCCGCAGCAATCAATGAGGCTTTTGGTTCATTTGATGATTTTAAAGCAGCTTTTACAGCTGCTGCAACGACGCGTTTTGGCTCAGGTTGGGCTTGGTTAGTAGTTGATAAAGAAGGAAAACTTGAAGTGACCTCAACAGCTAACCAAGATACTCCAATTTCACAAGGCTTGAAACCGATTCTAGCACTTGATGTTTGGGAACACGCCTATTATCTCAATTATCGTAATGTTCGTCCAAACTATATTAAAGCCTTCTTTGAAGTTATCAATTGGAACACCGTTGCACGTCTCTATGCCGAAGCTCTTGCTAAATAAACCTTAAAACCTGTATTCACAGAAACTCTTTTGGCTATGAGATAAGTGCTACTTAGTAAACGCAACCGTAAGGCCGCTATAAAGGAATAGTTCCCGTCGTAGTGCAAAAATGCTGACCATCAGAGGCAATGAGAAGATTTTCGAGACCTTCAGTTTGACGTTTAAAAGGGGACTGAGGAAAGCTTCTGCGTTTTGTTTTCTCTTGCGACCTAAGAAAACTGTTAAAAGGGTTATAAATACAAGTTTCTAAAAAAGGAGAAAGCAGCGTTTTGCCTTCTCCTTTTTTAGTTGGTCAGTTTTCTGGGAAAATTTCATCGAATTTTTTGTATGACATCAATGCCTAGCCTATGTAATTGAGGAGCGAAGTAAATCCGTATGCAGCTGTGTCATAAAGTGATTATTTACCTTCTGTTTATAAGAATGGAATAGCTCGTTACAATTATGAGGTTATTTCTTTTTTGTTTCAAAAAAATTTCTATCTTACAAAATTTTTCTAATTCTCTTGTTATTCTGCTAATGGTCCTTTATAATGATAAGGCTAGGAGAAAATTTGTGAATAAAAAACAGTCAGTTATATTAGGTATTTGCATTGCTTTAGCTATCATATGTTTAGCATTTGTTTTACAATCGAAACACGTTATGAAGCAGTCCTTTTTTAATAATCACTCAATGGGTCAAAGAAAGAAAAACAGTAGTGCTAAGACTCCCGAATCAAGTGAGCCAGCTCCTCAAGTTATTGAAAAAACAGCAGAAGAGAAACAGGCTATCGTAGATGTCGATGCAGCAAGAATGGATGCTCTTGGCTTACATTATGATTATGCCAATCTCACACTTCCGCAAGTTGTTCAAACTTATATGGATGAAAGGGGGATTGATCATTCAAATATCGCTTTCTCTTATAAAAATACAAAGACCAATGAGGTCATTGCGATGAATGAAACACAGCCTATGACAGCAGGTTCAACTTATAAATTACCTTTAAATATGTTAGCCGTTGATGCTGTTAAAAAGAAAACTCTCAATGGATACTCCCTATGATATTACAGAACTTGATTATGAATATGCTGGGGAATATCAGGCCTATCGTCATCAATTTGGTAATGATATGACAATTTCTGAGATGCAGGAATATTCTTTGGTTTACTCTGAGAATACGCCTGCTTACGCTATGGCCAAGGCGCTTGGCGGTTTTGATAAGGTTTATCCACTGTTTAAGCGCTATGGTCAATCCAAGGGTGATGTCAAAACAATTGACCAAAATGGTAATAAGACAACGACAGATTATTATATCCAAGTACTTGATTATCTTTGGAAACACCAAGATAAGTATGCTGATATTCTTAATTTTTTAGGTCAATCTTTCCCAGATTTATATTATAAAACCTATCTTCCTGACATTGATATTCGTCAGAAACCTGGTTATGTGAGAGAAGCTTTAAATATTGATGCTATTGTTTATGAGCAGACACCATACTTGATTGCAATTTATACAGCTGGTTTAGGTGGTGTAACACCTGAAAATGATGAGGTTAATGGCCTTGGCTATTCACAGTTGTGTCAGCTTACTTATGTTATCAATGAATGGCATCGTGTTAATCGGAATTAATCATAAGAGAGGTTGGTCATGTTGATATGACAAACATGAACAGTTGGCGGCTTCTTTTGTTTTTGAAACTATTTAGAAAAAAATCAAAATACTTATTGACAATTTCCAGGCAAAGTAGTACAGTCTCTTTAGAAAATAGTCTAAATAAGAAAGAAGTTAAAAATGTTAATTCTTCTGGGGTCTGCCTTGTTCGTTTTACTTGTTGCTTTTCTTGTCGTTTTTATTTTCTGAAAAGAAAATATCAGTTTCGTTTTGCTCTTGTTGGTCTTGGAGCTCTGGGTTTTTTGGTCTCGTCACAGCTTTTGGAAAGACTGCTGCATCTGCTGATTTTACAGCCTCGGATGGATGGTAGTAACTGGTTGATGACTTCCCATCCTTATCTTTATGCTCTTTATGGCATTTTAGCTGCTGGTCTCTTTGAAGAAACTGCCCGTTTTCTGATTTTTAAGTACTTATCAGCTAGGCAAACCTTACAAAATAGAGATGCTATTGGTTATGGTTTGGGTCATGGTGGCATTGAGTTGTTACTTTTAGGAGTGTTACAATTACTTAATTTCCTGCTCATCTCACAGATGATAGCGTCGGGTCAAACAGAAGGACTTTCTCAAATAGTCATCAAACAAATGGAGAGCTTGACACCTTTATCAATTTTTTTGCCTGTCTTTGAGCGTCTTATAGCCTTAGCTGTACAAATTTTGTTGAGTATTTGGGTCTATTTGGCTGTCAAGAAAAAGCGAGTGAATCTCTATGTTATGGCTATTATTTGGCATGCTCTCATTGATTTACCAGCAATGCTTTATCAAGAAAAGATTTTGTCAAACATGCTTTTGACTGAGCTGATTCTACTAGGGGCTAGTCTTTTGCTTTGGTTCTTAACAAAGAGGATGATAAAAAAGGAGGGAGAAAAGGGACTTATCTGAAATTTTTATCTTCGTTCTCTTGACATTCAGCTGCTATATGTTAAGATACTTAACAAAGAGGTTTTTTTATGGATAGACAATCACTTATTGCTTTTAATCAGAAATTTCAAGATTTTCTTGAGGCCTATACTCAATTAGAAAAAAATCAGCATGTGATAAAAGGTGCTATCCCTCTCAATACAGCAGAAGTGCACACCCTTGTTAGTATTGCTCAAAATCAGCCTATTAATCTAGTTGGTTTGTCAAATTTACGGGGAATTTCTCGTAGTGCTGTGACTCAAATGGTTTCAAGATTAGAAAGTAAAGGGCTTTTAATTAAAGTTCCTAATGAAAGTAATCGTCAGGAAATGTTATTGTCTTTAACAAGGGCTGGTCAGAAAATTTATCAGGTTCATCAAAAGCAGCACGCTTATCTTGAAAAGAAAGTGATGGCTGTTTTACAAGCCTATCCTCAAGATTTCTTGGCCAATTTGGAAGCGATGATGGTTGAGCTGGAAAAGGTTTGGAAAGAATTGCCTTGGTTATCAAGGTAATTCTTTAAAAGTTTTGTTAAGCAACTTAACAAAATATGGAGGAAAGATGTTAACATTTAAACTAAAAAGTCAAAGTCATTTAGCAGATAGTCCTTTTGGACTCATCATTGAACATTTGCCCCCTTGCTGTCAAGTTAAAGTGAGACTAGATCTTGATCATTATTATAATATTAATGCTCCAATGAATCTATCTTCTCAGACACCTTGGCAGGCAGAAGCTTTGTTTTATTCAGATGATAAGGGAAGATTAGATTTATCGGAATCAAATCTTTATCGCAATATATCCATTATGGAGCTCTTTTTTAAGAATCAGCCGAGATCTTGTAAGAAGGAAAAGTTAAGTCAGCGCTTAGAAAGCATTCCTTTAAATCCTTTTTATGATCTGAAAATTAGTGTTTTTAAAGGTCACTCTTTATTGGGGGAGACAAACGTTAGACGCTATTATCAGCTTCCAAGCATTAGTCATTTAGATTTGAACTTTTCAAGAGCCAAAGGACGGTTTTTTTATGATAAAATGTCTTCTCAACAACCAGCAATCATCGTGTTAAGCGGCAGTGATGGCAGAATTGAAAAGGCACAAAACATTGCGCAGTTATTAGCTAGTCATGGTTTTACCACATTAGCTCTTGCTTATTTTGGTTTAGAAGGTCTTGCTTCTCATTTAGAGAAAATTCCGCTTGAAATTATCCAAGAAGCCATCGATTATTTGAAAAAGTCACCCTATGCGGATAGTATTCGCCTTGGACTTTATGGGCGTTCAAAAGGAGCAGAATTTGCTCTTTTGGCGGCTAGTCATTATGCTGATTTTAAGTGTCTAGTGCTTAATTCTCCTTCTTATCTTTGTTTGGAAGGTCTTAAGCAATGGCGCAATTCTAAGACCTCTTCGTGGACTTATCAAGGGCAAGAACTCCCTTATCATCCTTTTTTGTGGAAAGATTTTTTCCAACGTCTTATTTTTAAAAAAGATTTAAAGAATGTGAATCATCAGGCTGTTATTCCTGTTGAGAAAATTAATGGTCCTTTATTGCTCTTAGTTTCCAAGAAGGACGAAGTTTGGAACGCTTACGGTTCTGCTGTAACTATTGTTAACCGATTGCAGCAGAAAAGATTTAAATATCCTTATCAAGTAGAAAGTTATGAAAATTGTGGTCATATGATGACAGTAGCCTATCAGCCCAATCACCGTTATCAAAAGGTTGCCCTTGAAAAAATTATGGCAGATACGAATGATTCTTGGCAAAAGACGCTTGCATTTTTTAGAAATCATTTATAGCAGGGACTGGGCGGTTTGTAAAACAATATAAGACAGAGTCTATCAGATTTCTGATTTCAAAATAAATGCTTGCAAAATTTTTGATGGACAGAATAAAAGAAAAATTCCCCAAGATGATTTGCCTTGCCAAGGTTGGTGATTTGTCCTAACTTTTGGTAAGTTGTTCATTTTGAGGAATTCTTTTTATTTTACAAACATAGCATCGCCAAAGCTAAAGAAGCGATAATGTTTATCAACCGCATGTTTATAGGCTTTAAGGATAAAATCACGTCCTGCAAAAGCTGAAACCAGCATGACCAGAGTTGATTTTGGAAGATGAAAATTAGTTGAAAAAGCATCAACAATTTTAAATTGATAGCCCGGTTTAATAAAAATGTTGGTCCAGCCAGAATCTGCTTCAATTTGCCCAGCAAATTTATTACCGATAGTTTCTAAAGTACGAATTGATGTTGTCCCAACTGCCACAATACGACCACCATTTGCTTTGACATCTTTTAGTGTTTGGGCAGCCTCTGGTGATAGGCTGTAGAATTCGGAATGCATTTGGTGCTCTTCTACATTGTCAACTGAGACTGGACGAAAAGTTCCTAGTCCTACATGCAGAGTCAAATAGACTAGTTTAACGCCTTTGGCTTCGATTTTGCTTAAGAGCTCTTCTGTAAAATGGAGGCCAGCTGTTGGAGCGGCAGCGGAGCCATTTTCCTTAGCATAAACGGTCTGATAACGGTCACGGTCTTCTAATTTTTCATGAATATAAGGTGGCAAGGGCATCTCTCCGAGGCTTTCTAAGACTTCCAGAAAGATACCCTCATAAGAAAATTCCACAATGCGTCCACCATGATCTAATTCTTCTTTGATGGTAGCTTTTAAGCGGCCATCTCCAAAGGAAATGTGACTGCCAACCTTAAGACGTTTAGCCGGTTTTGCTAAAACCTCCCATTGATCTCCCTGAATATTTTTTAGAAGCAGCAATTCTACATGGCCGTGTGTCACTGTTTTCTCACCATGAAGACGGGCAGGCAAGACACGTGTATCATTCATAACTAAAGCATCACCTGAATTGAGCTCATCAATAATATGATCAAAATGAGTATCTTTCATTGTTTTTTTCTGATGATCAACGACTAAAAGTCTGGAACTGTCACGCTGTTTAAGGGGAGTTTGGGCAATTAATGCTTCAGGCAGGTTAAAATCAAAGTCACTTGTGTTCAAGAGATTCTCCTTTATCAGATATATAGCTTATCTATTATAACATGAGAGCCTTAATAAGGCTAAGAATGTTGCTATTTATTTTAAAGATAGGTTATTTATTTGTAATCATTCTAAATAAGATGTATAATAATATTATATGACAAAAGGAATTGGAACTATGGGGGAAGAAAAAATAGTACAAAAAGATGATAATTTTTCAGGACGTCTCAATATTTTAAGAGCAAGTGTCTTAGGAGCTAATGATGGTATTATTTCGGTCGCAGGAGTCGTCATTGGGGTTGCCAGTGCAACAACAAATATTTGGTTTATCTTTTTGTCAGGGCTTTCGGCTATTCTTGCAGGGGCTTTTTCTATGGCAGGCGGAGAATATGTCAGTGTTAGTACGCAAAAGGATACTGAAGAAGCTGCTGTTAAGCGAGAAAAGGCTCTTTTATTGACTGATAGTGAAAAGGCAAGACGCTCCCTTCATAATGCCTATCTTAAAAATGGTGAATGTGAAACTTCCGCTGAACTTTTAACCAGAAAGGCTTTTTTAAAATCACCTGTAAAGGCTATGGTTGAAGAAAAATATGGGATTGAGTACGAAGAGTTTGTTAATCCTTGGCATGCTGCTGTTTCAAGCTTTTTTGCTTTTACAATCGGTTCTATATTTCCTGTAATAACCATTTTGCTGTTTCCAGTCACGATTCGCATTCCGGCAACAGTCATTGTTGTTGGTTTAGCGCTTCTCATGACCGGCTATATCAGTGCTAGACTTGGCAGTGCGCCAACTAGGCCAGCGATGAGACGTAATTTGGTAGTAGGACTATTAACCATGCTAGTTACTTATTTAGTGGGACAACTTTTTTCAGTTTAAGTTTTTGAAGAAATTAGATCAGACGGTCGGGATTATACCATATTCTGATAGTCTGTTTTTTTATCTAAAGCTTGACAAAAATTGGTCTATACCTTATACTATTTGTATAGACCAATTAACAAGGAGATTATCATGAGAATTATTAAAGTAAAAAATAAAGCAGAAGGCAGCAAGGCTGCTTTTAAGATCTTACAAGAAGAGATAGAACCTGGTGCTAAGACTCTGGGGCTAGCAACTGGCAGCACCCCTTTAGAGCTCTACAAAGAAATGAGAGAGTCTGATTTAGACTTTTCAGATATGGTATCTATTAATCTTGATGAGTATGTTGGCTTATCAGCTGATGATAAGCAATCTTATGCTTATTTTATGAAGCAAAATCTCT
This sequence comes from Streptococcus troglodytae, assembly GCF_002355215.1. Taxonomy (NCBI): domain Bacteria; kingdom Bacillati; phylum Bacillota; class Bacilli; order Lactobacillales; family Streptococcaceae; genus Streptococcus; species Streptococcus troglodytae. Next base: position 1,505,102 of record NZ_AP014612.1, on the reverse strand, counting down.
TTGCTGCTAAACCCTTTAAAAAGACCTATCTGCCCAATGGATGTGCTGTGGATTTGGCAAAGGAGACAGCCCGCTATGATCAAATAATTGCTAAACATCCTATTGATTTACAGATTTTAGGGATTGGCCGCAATGCTCACATTGGTTTTAATGAGCCAGGAACAGCATTTTCAAGTCAAACGCATTTAGTTGATTTAACACCGTCTACAATTACAGCTAATAGCCGTTTTTTTGAGAAAGCAGAAGATGTTCCAAAACAAGCTATTTCTATGGGACTGGCCTCTATTATGTCTGCCAAGATGATTTTACTGCTAGCCTTCGGCGAGGAAAAGGCTGATGCTGTTTCTGCCATGGTTCATGGCCCTGTAACAGAAGAAATACCAGCTAGTATACTGCAAACACATCCTAACGTTATTTTGATTGTTGATGAAAAAGCAGGAGCAGGAATTTAAATTAATAGTCGCATTATATTTATTCACAGTGTAACTGTGAATAAATAAGTAAAATCAGATCGAAGAAAGGGATCATTTTGATCCTTCAGACTGAAGACAAATCTATTTTTCAGCGTAAAAAATTTTTAAGCCCTGCAAATTTCAATTTTAATTTTCCTTATTTGCGAGCGAAGCGAGCTCTAAACGAAATTTTCCGCCGTGATAAAAGTGCCTGAAACGTTAAAGTTTCAGGCACTCGGAAGATTTGAGACCTTGGGATCAAATTCTAACTGAACACCGGGCTACGGACGGCTGCAAAAAGATAAACATACCCTAGACGCATGCGTCGTCGGTTAGTTTCCTATTTTGCTCTTGTCCGCTTAACGCCCTTTGTATCTTGGTTTAACTGAACACGGGCTGCGGATTGTGGCAAAAAGATGAGTCCTCCTAGAATCTTAATGATTCCGCGTCGTACTCCCTATTTTGCCTTTATCCGCTTAACGCCCTTTGTATCTTAGTTTAGGTTGGGACATAAGGAAACGAAAGTTTCCTCATCGCTACCGTCCGTACCACCTAAGGAAAGTCTCAAAAGAAGACTTTTTCTACATTCTCAGGGATCATTTTGATCCTTTTCTTTTTGCTTGGGAACATAAAACTCTTATAGGATGTTTGCCTATGTTTTGAATTTTTAGTGTCTTTTTTAAAGATGCTAATCTAAATCTGGTCCGACAGAAACGATACTTGTAGGATTGATGGTCTTGTGGCTGCCGTAGTAATGTTTTTCATATGCTTAAAGTTAACCGTAGCAGCAATGCTAGAGATATTGTAAATGCGCTTGGTGTGATTCCAGTAATTGGGATGGTCAACGAGGCGACGGAGATTGCATTTGAAATATCCATAATAAACAGAGTCAAAATGTACAAGTGTTGTGAAGAGACCGATATTTGCCTCTGAGTAATGTGTCACTCATTTTAGTTTAATCTTTTCTCAGTGATGACTTGATTTATTTCTCTAATATAGATTTTAAAATATTGAGTCCTTTGTCAAGCTCCTCTAGTGTATTTGGTGAGCAAGTTGCAATGCGCAAAGCAGACTGTTCTGTCAGTCCACCGACAAGAAAGTGTTCCGCGCATAAAACGTCAACACCTTTTCTTTGGCCAAGGATTCAAATTGATAGCCGCTTCTATTTTTAGGTAATGGTAGCCATTGAAATAAATTATAGGGATTGGAAGAAGTGGATTCTGGGAAATAATGATGATAGAGAGCATTTCGTTCCTGAGATAAATGATGTTTTTGCGCTATTGTCCTGTCTGCTTGACCGTTTGAAATGAGATCGCTCGTAATCTTAGTATTTAATAGAGGCGGACGGGCATTGATAGCATCAGCAGTGAGATTAATCTCTTGAATAAGATAATCAGGAACCATCATATAAGCCATTCGCAGACCAGCAAACAAGGCTTTTGATAAGCCATGAATATAAATCGCTTGTTTAGGAATCATGGTTGTCAACGCGGGTAATTTTTCATAGTTTGTAAAAGCATAAGTGTCATCTTCTATTAACAGGAGATGGCTTTTTCTTATCAAAGCCGCCAGTTCCTGCCTTCGTTTCAATGGCATTGTTACTCCAGTAGGATTGTTGGAGGTCGGAACCAAGTAAATGCCTTTGATCATTTGCTGACGACATTTCTTTTTCAAGTCTTCTGGAATGATTCCTTTATGATCAGATATTATTGGGACAAGCTCAATCTTGAATTGCTGAGCTAAGGCAATGAAATTGGTATAAGTAAATGTATCGGTTGCTATTTTATCGCCTGCTTTAAACACTGTTAAGAACAGCAAGGCTAAAGCATTTTGTGTGCCATAAGTTAAAAAGATATTCTCTTTGGGAGTATTGATTTGAAACTTTTTCAACCATTGTTGAGCGATGGCTTTATGCTCTTGCGTATTGTTTTTTGTGTCAAATTCAAAAAGCCTATCAACAGATTGACTCTGTAAGATTCGTCTGGAAATATCAGATACAATATAATTGAGTTGGTAATAAGGGCACAGACTACCTAGAGAAATAAGGGATTCATTTTTTTGTAAAGCGGCTAAAGGTTTCGCCCTATTAGGTGAAATAAAGGTTCCTTTGCCGATAATAGCGTAAATAAGACCTTTTTGTTCACAGAGTTTAACAGCTCTTGTCACTGTACTTAGATTGAGATCCAAAAAGTCAGCTAATTCACGTTGGGGTGGCAATTTTGTTTCAGCAGTCAAACGTCCTTCTATAATATCTTTCTCTAAGAGTTCAGCTAGGCTGGCATATAGAGGAGCTTTTAATAATTGTTTATCTGGTTTCCAAGTCATAGGATAATTGTCAAAGGAATTAACAGGCATGTTTTTCTCCTTAAAATTGTCTTGCCTACAATTTTGGGCATATAAAGCAAACAGTTTCTTTTATAATGAATACATGGATTATTGCTATCATTGTAACATGTTTTAGAAAAAAGAGGGAAGGTGGAATATGAAGGCAGTTTATATTCAAAAAAAGGGAGGCCCCGCAAGGATTATTGTTGGTTCATTACCTGTTCCTAAAGTTAGACCGAAATCTGTTTTAATAAAAGTTATCGCCGCTTCTATTAATTATGTCGATCTCTTTATTCGTTCAGGTATTTATCAGACAAATCTGCCGAATCCTTATATTTTGGGACGGGATGCTATCGGCCAAGTTGTGGAGATTGGAAAAGATGTAACTCGGTTTAAAATAGGCGATTGCGTTTGGACAAATAGTATGGGCTATGATGGAAGGCAAGGTATCACTAGCGAGTATGCATTAATTCCAGAAGAGCGCCTTTTTCTTACTCCCAAGAATGCTGACTCTTTAAAGTTAATTGCTGCTGTTCATTCTGCGGCTACAGCAGCTATTGTCCTGCAAGATATCATGAAGTTGAAACCAAAACAAAAACTCCTTATTGAAGGAGCAGCTGGCCATGTGGGAAGTAAGTTGGTTTATCTTGCTAATGAGATGGGGGCAGAGGTGGTAACAACCTCTAGTTTACAGGATTTTTCAAGATTTAAACAATTGAGCAATGCTATCTGTTTTGATTATCATGATAAATTGCTCTTTCAGAAATTAAAAAGTGCTTGTCTTGATGGTTTTGACCATATTGTTGATACTTCTGGGGAAATACCTTTGCAGTTTAATTGCGATTTGTTAGCTCAAAAGGGTGTCATTAGTTTAATTACAGCACCGAAAGACAGTCAATTTGACAGTAGACAATTTTATATGAACTGTCAGCAAATGAAAGGGTTCGTGATTAGTCACGCCAGTTTAGAACAGCTGCAGAAGGCAGGAGGAATTTTAAACAGTGCTTTTGAAAAAGGACTGTTATTAGAAGAGGACATTGCCGTCAGAACATTTGATGAAGCAGCCCAAGCCCATCAGCTGATGGAAGATAAAAAGAAAAGTCGGAAAATTGTCTTAATTCCGTAAAGAAAAGGAGACTATCATGAAAATTAAAACACAGGCACTTTGGAGTGAACAAGAAAAAGCTGCTGTCACTTATACAGCTTATTTGGTTGAAAAAACAGCAGATATTAAAAATAGTAATCCTCGTCCGGCCGTCATTATTTGTGGCGGTGGCGGCTTTTTCAAGGTAACAGATAGGGAGAAAGAGCCTGTAGCACTATATTTTCTTAATAAAGGTTTTCAAGCCATTACGCTTGATTATACCGTTGGAAAAGGCAGTGGTTATCCTAAACCGCTTTATGATTTGGCCAAAATGCTTTTAGTTGTTAGAGAAAATGCACAAAATTGGAATATTGATACTGAAAAAGTCATTTTTATTGGTTTTTCAGCGGGAGCCACTCACAGTGCTTCTTTAGCAAATAGTTGGAACGAACCGTTTTTACAGAAATACTTTGATTATCCCGGAGAAGCTTTGAAACCAAATTTAGTTATCTTGTCTTATCCCTTGCTGGACTTTAATTATCAGTATGAGCAAGTATCAGCTGATCCAGATAATCAGATACCAACAAAATTATCACCAATGCCTAAAATAGATTTTCTAACAGGTGCCTTGAAAACAGTTGTAGGTAAAGCATTAACAACAGAAAATTTAAAAGAATATAGTCCTATAGCTCACATTTCTCCAGCCACTGTACCAACTTTTATTTGGGGAATGCAAGATGATGATTGCATTTATAATAACGCTCTTTTAGAATATGCTAAACGCTTGAAAGATAATGGTATCTTATATGAACTTCATATGTTTGCGGTAGGAGAGCACGGTTTATCCATGATTAATAGCAATACACAAGCGGAATTTTCGGATTACGAAGAGCTTGGTATTTGGAAAAAATTGTGCATACAATTTATTAATCGCGTTTTGCATTTAAAGTGAGGTTAGGTAAAAATAATAATACTTTAAAAATTTGGCTTAAAAATTTTCGAGAGTCTGATTCCTTGTCTTTCCTTCGCTGTTTAAAGTTAAAGTGCGGACTAAATTTTATTGATGACACTAAAAATTAAAAACTTTGAAAAAGGCATCAATTTTTGCTGGGATTTACGAATAATATAAGTGAAATCTACTTTAATTCTTTTTAAACTATTTGTTTGGAAATTTATTATTGATCATAATTGAAGTTGTAGCTTTTAAAACCTGCCTTTGCGCGGGCTTTTTTAACTATCCA